>JBDSIR010000052.1:0-9468 GCA_039917855.1 Gemmatimonadales bacterium
AGCAGCGGTGTCCCTCTCGGAGCTGTTTCGATGCGTGCCGCCGCCGCCCTCCTCGCCGTGCTGTTGCTTCCCGCTTGTGCGGACCAGTTCTACACCGATCCTTCTTCGACCGACCTCCCCATCCCCACGGGGCTCAGCTATGAACTTGAGCCGGTGGGGACCGGGACTTCGCCGTCGGGGATCCTGCTCCGCTGGTCGAGCACCTCGGATCCCGATGTGAGCGGCTGGAACGTGTACAGCCGGGGGACGTCAGGTGAGAGCTTCAGCTACCGCGGGTCGACCTCCAGTCCCAGTTTCCACGATGCGGGCGCCCCCTTCCTCCAGTACTACGTCGTTTCGGCGGACTACAGCGACGTCGAGAGCGAGCCGAGCGAGATCATCACGGTGGATGAGCGTCTGGCCCTGGCCCGTCCGGCGAGCTTGACGAGCATTTCGCTCGATGGCGCGATCGCGCTCGCGTGGAGCGACAACGCGTACGAGGGTGCGCCGGCGGCATTCTCGCACTACCGGGTCTACAGCGCGCACTATGACCTTGATGCCGGGCTCTGCGAGACCGATTGGGGGCTCGAGGGGACCACCGTCGCGCCCGAGTTCATCGTCGGCGTTTTGACCAACGGTGTGCCGCGCTGCTTCGCGGTGACCGCCGTGAGCATCGAGGGGTACGAAAGTCTCTGGTCGCCCGTGAAGGACGATACGCCACGTCCGGACGCGCGCAACGTCCTGGTCTACTCCCGGCAGACCCAGGACGCGGGGAGCGGGTTCCGGTTCTGGCAGGACCTCGATCTCGATGGACGGGCCGACGGCAACGAGCTCGGCCTGGCGAAGAGCGGCCTGAGCCTTTTGGCCGACTTCAGCATCGAGCGGACGGTGGACGGGGGGCTCTGGCTGACCCCGCGGCGCAGCGGTACCACCCTCGCCGTGTATGGCGCGGTACCGGTGGCCGACCTGACCGACATCGATTGGGCGCCGCTCAATGGGTACTCCGCTGCCGCGGCCGAAGCGGTCCCGGGATGGGGGTACGTCTTCGAGACCGATGGGGGCGATGGCTACTCCCGCTTCGGTGCGGTCCGGGTGACCCACGTCGGGCAGACCTTCCTGATCCTCGACTGGGCGTTCCAGACCGATCCCGGGAATCCGGAGCTGGTGGGACCGAAGTGACCAGTGACGAGTGACCGGTGACCGGGCCTGGTGGGGAGATTCCCCCCATTGGGCCCGGTCACTTCTTACCGGTCACTGGTCACCCGTTTACAATTCCGCCCCATGACCACCACCACCGTCACCTTGACCGGCGACACCCTCACCATCGCCGACGTCGTCCGACTGGCCCGTGATCCGCGCGTGAGGGTCGTCGCCGATGCGGCCGCGCGGGCACGGCTGGCCGCCTCACGCGCTTCGGTCGAGCGCGCCCTCGCGGGTGGGTCCACGATCTACGGGATCAACACCGGGTTCGGGAAGCTCGCCAACGTCCGGATCCCGGCCGACCAGCTGGAGCGGCTGCAGACCAACCTGGTCCGGAGCCATGCGGCGGGGGTCGGCGCACCGCTCCCCCCCGACGTGGTACGGGCGATGATGGCACTGCGTGCCAACGTGCTGCTCCGTCCTACGAGCGGGGTCCGTCCGGCGCTGGTCGATGCGCTGCTCGGCATCCTCGGGGCGGGACTGGTGCCCCGGGTGCCGGAGCAGGGGAGCGTCGGCGCGAGCGGCGACCTGGCGCCCCTGGCGCACATGGCGCTGACCCTGATGGGCGAGGGGGAGTTCCTGGATGCCGATGGGGGGGCGATCCCCGCGGGACCTGCGCTCAAGCAGGCGGGACTCGTCCCCTATGTCTTCGGGCCGAAGGAAGGGCTCGCCTTCCTCAACGGCACCCAGGCGCAGACCGCGCTGCTCGCGTTGCTGGTGCATGATGGCGAGCAGCTCTGGCGCACCGCGATCGGCGCGGCGGCGATGAGCCTCGAGGCACTCCGGGGCACGCCGACGCCGCTCGATCCCCGGATCCACGCCGCCCGGCCCCACCCGGGCCAGCTCAAGGCGGCGACACTGATGCGGGCCCTCCTGGCCGAGAGCGAGATCCGCGAGTCGCACCGGGAGAACGACGAACGGGTGCAGGACGCATACAGCCTCCGGTGCACCCCGCAGGTGCTGGGCGCCTGCTGGGATGCGATCGCCTTCGCGCGCGGGGTGGCCGACATCGAACTCAACGCGTCGACCGACAACCCGCTGGTATTCGAAAATGGGGAAGTCCTGTCCGGCGGGAATTTCCACGGCCAGCCGGTGGCGCAGGCGCTCGATTTCCTCGCCGTGACGCTCACCACGCTGCAGGCGCTGTCGGAACGGCGGGTGGAGCGGCTGGTCAATCCCGATCTGTCGGAGGGACTGCCCGCCTTCCTGACCCACGATCCCGGCCTCCACTCCGGTTACATGATGGTCCAGATCACTGCCGCTTCGCTGGTGGCGGAGTCGCGCGCGCTCTGCATGCCGGCGAGCATCGGGTCGATCCCGACCGATGCCAATCAGGAGGACTTCGTTCCGATGGGGATGGCCGCGGCCTGGAAGGCCCGCCGGATCATGGCCAACGCCGAACGGGTGGTGGCGACCGAGCTGCTGTGTGCCGCCCAGGGGCTGGAACTGCTCAAACCGCTCCGGCCGGGGCGGGGGGTCGAGGCGCTGTACCAGCGGATACGCTCAGGAGGGATACTCCCCTTGGGAGAGGACCGGTCGCCGGCCCCGGACATGGAGCGGCTCCGGGGGTTGATCGCGGCCGGGGAACTGGCCCCCCCGGCGTGAGCCAACTCGAAGTCCTGCCGGAACTTGGCTTGCTCGGGGGCCGGCCGGCCGGTATTATTGGAGGTTCCCGAAGTTCCGTTCAGACCTCCGCCGTCACACGCCCCGGATGAACCTCGAAAAGATCAAAGAGAGTGCCCGAAAGTTCGAGGCGGCGCAGGATTGGCGCCGGGCCATCGAGATCTACCAGAAGGCCATCCAGGAGTATGAATCCGGGGCGGATCCCTCCCCGGACGTCGGCGTGTACAACAAGGTCGGCGACCTGCACCTGAAGGCCAATGAACCGGCCGCGGCGGTGCAGGTGTTCGAGCGCGCCGTCGATCTGTACACCGACCAGGGATTCACCAACAACGCCATCGCGCTGTGCGGCAAGATCCTCCGGGTCAATCCGGGGCGGGTCCAGGTCTACCTGAAGCTCGCGCAGCTGCACGCCCGCAAGAACGTCGTCAGCGACGCCAAGAAGAACCTCATCGAGTACGTCGAGCGCATGAACGCGTTCAACAAGCTCGAGGAGGCGGCGGAGGCCGCCAAGAAGTTCGCGGAGCAATTCGCCGACGTGGCCGAGCTGCGGATGCTGGTGGTGGAGCTGGTGAACGCCGCGGCGCGTGAGCACGCCGACAATCCGAAACTGCAGCAGCTGGTGGCCGATCTCGCCTCGCTGACGGAAGGACGCTCGTCCACGACGGTGCGCCGGCCGAGCCGGATGTCGACCGCGATCAGCAAGCCGAAGGCGGGAGACCTGGTGTTCCTCAGCTACGGCGATGAGGAAGCGGAGGTCAAGCCCGCCCCGAAGGCCGCTGCCCCGGCCGCTCCGGCCAAGCCTGCGCCGCCGCCCTCGCTCACGCCGAAGCCCGCGGCTCCTCCCGTCGCGAAGCCTGCGGTCCCCCCGGTCGCCAAGCCGCCGGCCGTGCCGCCTCCGGCCCCCATGCCTGCTCCGCCGCGGCCTCCGCCGGCTCCGCCGGAACCAGAACCGGAGCCGCTCGCGATCGAGCGGACCAGTCTGGTCGATGACGATGCGACGCCGGTGATCGCCGACTCGCTCGACGGCCTGATAATGGACGGGATGGACCTCGGCGCGGCGACGGACGCGGATCTCCCGGACCTGGAGATCCACGAGGAGCTGCCCGAGCTCTCCTCTATCGAGGTGCCGGACGACATCACGCCGGCGGATATCTCGCTGATCGGGATGGAGGCACCCGAGGAGCTGTCGCTCGAGGCCGCCCAGGAGCTCGAAGAGCCGACATCGTCGATCGACGAAGAGGAGACCACCCCGGTCCTCCGCGCCACGGGAGGGTATCAGGACTTCGCCGGGACCACCTTCGAGCCGGAAGCGCTGGCGGAGGTGGAGGCCGAGGTCCCGGCGATGGAGGAGCCGCTCGAGTTCATCGAGGCCGAGGCGCCGCGCCAGCTCACCATCGCGGAACTCGAGGAGCAGATCCTCGATGATCCGGAGAACCCGGACCATCATCGGTCGCTGGGTGAGGCCCTCCTCGCCGGGGGCGAGGCGGCGCGCGGTCACGAGGAGCTCGAGCTCGCGCTCGACCGCTACGAGGCCAAGGAGGACTGGCCCAAGGCGCTCGACATCACCAACGAGATGATCAGCCTGGACACCACCGCGGTCCGCTTCTACCAGAAGCGGGTGGAGCTCGCCTTCCGCCTCGGTGACCGTGAGTATCTGGTCGACAGCTACCTCGAACTGGGCGACTCCCTGCTGCGGAGCGGTGCGGTCGACAAGGCGGTGGCGGTGTATCGTCGGGTGGCCGAGCACGATCCCGGCAACCAGCGCGCGGCGACGGCGCTGCTGACCCTTGCGGGGGAGGAGGCACCGCCCGCCGCCCCGGCGGCGCCCGCCAAGGCGGCCCCGGCCAAGCCGGCCGCCCCGGCTGCGAGCGCCCCGGCGACACCCCGCGCTTCCCGCGCGGTGCCGGTGGCCTCCGACGGTTTCGTGGACCTCGGGTCGTTCATCATGGACGACGACGAACCCGCCAGCACCCGGATGCGGATCGAAGAGGAGGAGCCCTCGGGCGACGAGGAGAAGGATTTCTCGTCGATGCTCTCCGCGTTCAAGCAGGGGATCGAGAGGACGGTGGCGGAGGAGGATTTCCAGACCCACTACGACCTGGGCGTGGCGTTCAAGGAGATGGGGCTGCTCGACGAGGCGATCGGAGAGTTCCAGAAGGCGCTTCGCGCGCCGGAAGGGAAGTTGAAGAGCTCCGAGGCGCTCGGCGCCGCCTTCTTCGAGAAGGAGCAGTACGCGGTGGCCGAGACGATCCTGAGGCGCGCGGTCGAGAACATCGGCGCGAGCGATCAGGAGATGCTCGGGCTCTATTATTGGCTGGGCCGGGCGTATGAGGCGCAGCAGAAGGTGCAGGAGGCGCGGGGGGCGTACGAGCACGTGACCGGTGTCAACAACAAGTTCCTCGACACCGCCGACCGGGTGAAGTCGCTCAAGGCAGGCAGCGCGTGACCACCCCGGCCGCCTCGGTCGCGCTGTCCGATGTCCAGGCGCCGGTCAGGGCGGGGCTCGAGCGCGTCCGGGGGGAGATCCGCCGGCTCATCGAGGCCGATTTCCCGCTCATCGCCGAGGTCAACGGGCACCTGCTGCAGATGCAGGGGAAGCTCTTCCGCCCGACGCTGCTCCTCCTGGCCGACGAGGCCACGGGATTGCGCGATCCGCGGGCGGGGACCTTTGCCGGCATCCTCGAGCTGATCCACCTCGCGACGCTGGTGCACGACGACGCCGTGGACCATTCGGTGCGGCGGCGAGGGATGCCGACCATCAACGCGCTGTTCAGTCACCAGGTGTCGGTCATCATGGGCGACTATCTTTACTCGCGCGCGGTGATCGAGCTGGTGCGGATGCAGGATCTCGATGCGCTGGGTGTCCTTTCGCGCGTGACCAACGAGATGACGATGGGCGAGATGCGGCAACTCATCGCGCACGACGGACTCGGCTTCGACGAGCCGGCCTACGACCTGCTGATCCGGTCCAAGACCGCGTCGCTGCTCTCGGGGGCGTGCGAGGTCGGGGCGCTCCGGGCGCCGGCGGACCAGCGCGCCGCGCTCCGCGTCTTCGGCGAACAGCTCGGCATGGCGTTCCAGATCACCGACGACCTGCTCGACTACGTGGGCGACGAGGCCGAGACCGGGAAGCCGGTCGGCGGCGATCTGCGGGAGCACAAGGTGACGCTCCCCCTGATCGCGGCACTCCCGCGGTTCAGCGCCGCCGACCGGAAGGTGCTGGAGTCGTTGATGGCCGATCCGGCCCCCTCCGACGACCGGATCGCCGCGGTGGTGCAGGCGGTGGCGACGCAGGGCGGCCTCGAATACGCCCGGGAGCGGGCCCAGCAGCACGCCCAGGCCGCCGATCGGGCGCTGGATGTGCTGCCCGCCTCGGCGGCGCGCGATGCGCTCCGGGCCTCCATCCCGTATGTGCTGGAGCGGAGGCGTTGATGCGCTCGGGCCCCAGTCGTCCCGGTTTCTATTTCGCCGTGCTCGTGGCGGGGTTCGCCGTGGGCGGCTTCCTCAACGCCCTGCTCCAGCGGTTCCTGCCCGAGAGCGCGGCGAAAGCGTTCTTCACGTACACGGTCACCCCGACGGTGGGTCCGGTGTCCCTGGACCTCCTGGTGGTTAACTTCACCCTGGGTCCGGTCGGTCTCCACGTCTCGCTGCTCAGTCTGGTCGGCGTCCTGCTGGCCTACCTGATCGCGCGTTCACTCTTCTAGAGTCAGAGGTTCGCATGGGCAACCTGGGCTTCACCGAGATCATGCTCATCGTCGTGGCGCTGCTGCTCCTGTTCGGGGCGAAGCGGCTGCCCGAGATCGGCAGCTCCATCGGCAAGGGCATCCGCGAGTTCAAGCGCAGCATCTCCGATTCCGGCGATTCCACCCTCCCGCCCGGCCAGCAGCCGAACTCGCTCAACGCCCCCTCGCGGCAGCTCGAGACCCCGCCGAGCGAGCCGCCGGCGCAGGGTGGGCCGAAGCGGCTTTCGCAGTAGGCAGGCGGCCAGGCGGGTAGGCGGGTAGTGGCCAATGAGAGCGGGCCCCTTCGAGGTGAAGGGGCCCGCACCTTGTTCCACCCGCCTACCCGCCTACCCGCCTAGTTGGTGGTCTGCGCCGCTGCCTGCGCCGCTTCCGACTGGCGGAGGAGTTCCTCGCGGTGGTCCACGATCTTGGCGTTGTCGTGCAGGGCCTGGAGGTAGTTCCGGACCCGATCCTGGCGCATGAGCCGGATCGCGCGGGCCCGCTGCTCGTCGCGCTGGGCCAGGAAGGCCTGACTGTCGGCCGGGGCATGTTCGACCGACTCGAGGAGGTAGAGCCCCTCGGGAGTGTCGATCACGGGGCTCCGCTGCCCCACCTGCAGGCTGAAGGCGGTCCCGATGAAGATCGGATTGGGGAATGGCGGGTTGACGCGAGTGAACGGACCCACGACCTGATGGGGGAGGCCGAGGGCGCGGGTGGCCATGTCGAGCGAGGCGCCTTCATCGAGCCGCTTCTGGAGGGCGACTCCGATGAGCAGGGCGCGCTCCCACTTCTTCGACTGCCGCGCTTCCCGTTCGACCGCGTCGCGGATCGAGACGAGTGGCGGGATCCCCTCAGGCGTGAGGCTGTCGATCCGGAACAGGTAGAGCGCGTCGACGGTCTCTTCGACCGGGCCGATCGCACCCGGGGTGGCGCGCTGGAAGACCCAGGTGCCGACGTTCGGGACGACGGTGGCGCCGGCCTGGACGCTGGTGCCCTTCTGGACGGGGAGGGCGCGATTGACGCGGAGCCCGAGCGCGCGCGCGGCGGTGTCGAGGGCGGCGGGGTCGACCCGGTCGGCGGCGAGCCGCTCGAGCGAATCGGCCAGGGCGTCGACCTGGTCGCGGTGCGTGCCGGAGAGCTCGATGTCGACCAGGACGTGGCGGCCCCGCACCTTGTTGCCGGTGCGACTGGTGACCTCGAGGATGTGATAGCCGAACGGCGAGAGGAACGGTTCGGAGATCCGTCCCACCGGGAGCTTGAACGCTATCGAGTCGAACTGGGCGACCATCTGCCCCTTGGTCCATTCGCCGAGGTCGCCGCCACGGGCCGCGGAGACCGCGTCCTGCGACTCCCGCCGGGCGACATCCTCGAACTTCGCGCCCCCCACGATCTCGGCGCGCACGGCACGGACCCGCGCGAGCGCCGCGGCGGAGTCGGCCGCGTCCAGGCCGCGCGGGACCATCACGTAGCTGAGATAGGCGGTCTCCGGGCGCTTGAACTGGTCCCCGTGGTCGCGGTAATAACGCTCCACCTCTTCGGCCGAGACCGCCACGGCGGAGTCGGACACGGCGTTCCGGGGGATGATGGCGGTGACGTCGATCTTGACCTTCTCGTTCTCGTCGCGGTAGCGCTGCCAAAGCTCGGCGTCGGACGTGAAGACGTCGGCGGAGATGACCCGCAGGAGCTTGGCCCGCAGCATCTCGGCGCGGTACCGCTCCTCGAGCGCCGGGAGCACTTGTACCGCGCTCGCGGAGGAGAGCCAGCGCTGGTACTTGCCCATGTCGAAGCGGCCGTCGGTCTGGAAGTTCTCGCTCTGCTGGATCTCGGGGATCGGCGTGGTCCGGATGGCATCGGCCACCTCTTCGTCGCTCACGCTCAGGCCACGACGGTGATACTCGGACACCAGCACCGCCTGGTCGATCCACTCGTTCCACACCTGGTCCCGAAGCCGGGCGTAGTCGTCCGCGCCGAGGGTCCCCGGATTCTGCTCCTGCTGCTGCTGGGCCGCCCGCTGCACCAGAAGTTCGTAGTCGCGGGCGTCCAGGGACTGGTCGTTGACCGTGCCGGCGTTGCGAGAACGGGCGAATTCGCCGTTCCCGGTGAGGCCGCTCAAGTCGAAGACCATCCAGGCGAGGAAAGTGATGCTGACCAGGGCCACCATGGGCCCCGCGAGCTTACGGAAGAAGTTCATAGACCTGTCGCGATGGAACGGGGTCGGCGCCGAATGCCGAAAAGAGGCCCAAGTCTAAGGGGGATAAGGCCTAATCTCAAGCCGGAGGCCCCCCGTGCGGCGTTGACACCTCTCCCGTCGGGCGCTACACTTTAATCCAATCCCCACAACAACTTAGCCCGAATCGACCGGAATGGCTGCAAGCGAGATAGAGAAGCTCGAACGGCTCGTCCGGGAGAACCCGAAGGGTCGCCTCTTCGCCTCCCTGGCCGACGCTTACCGGAAGGACGGCCAGTTCCCCAAGGCATTGGAGGTACTGGAGGCCGGCCTCAAGAACCACCCCGACTACGTCTCGGCGCGGGTGGTGCTGGGGCGCGTGCACATGACCACCGGCGACCGGGTGAAGGCCCGGGAGGCTTTTTCGCGGGTGGTGGAGCTGGATCCGGAGAGCGTCATCGCCCTCAAGGCATTGGCCGACCTCGCCGAGGAGGAGGGGGAGTCAAATGAGGCGCTCCGGTGGTCGGGGCAGCTCCTCACGGTCGACCCGGGGAACGATGACGCGATGAAGCAGCAGGAGCGCCTCACCTCGGCGGCGAAGATCCACGAGGACGTGCGCCTGAGCGGCATCGTGCCGGTGGTGATGGAGGATGTCGTGCTCCCCGGACCGGTGGGGGTCGATCCGGAGGCGACGGTGCGAGCGTTCCCCGCGATCACCGGCCCGATCCCGGGCCCCACCTCCGCGCCGACCTTCAACGCCGCGATCGAGCCGCTCGA
>JBDSIR010000053.1:0-18208 GCA_039917855.1 Gemmatimonadales bacterium
AAGAACCCCTCCCCTACCCCCCGGACCCGGGCGTCGAGGCAGGGGGCCCCGCCGAACGGGCCATTCCGGAGCCGTTCCGCGACTATCCGTTTGGCCAGCGACGGCCCGACCCCGGGGAGGCGGATGAGTTCCCCCGCCCCTGCGCGGTCGACGTCGATCAGCTCCCCCGCTCTGACCTCGGCCGGCCGGGCGGCAGCGCCCTGCTGTTGCCGGAGGGAGGTGGAGTCGCCGAGCCGGAACGCCACGGCTCCAGGGGCCACGTCTTTCGCTCCCCGCCAACGCAGCAACCCCTGCCCCGCGACGGCGGTCAGGAGGAGGAGAAGGGCGGCGTTGCGTGGCTGCATGGTTCGAATCTGGCAGATAGGCGACCAAGGTCGTCACCAGACGAACGCGGGTCGGTGCAAATACGCGCGCCGATAGGGCGGGGCAAGCCCCGCTCTTTGGTCCAGGATCAAGTGCCGTCGACCGCCCGCGACGAAGTCGCGGGCGCTTCTGTCCTTAAAGTGGGGTCGTTGTGGCGCGGCTGTGCCGCGCAACGGCGGCGCAAGCGCCGCCACAACGGGGTTTCGGTTCGTGGAGGGCGGGGCAAGCCCCGCCCCTACTTCTCCTGTCGAATCACCAGCACCATCACATCCCCTACGATCTGCAGCGACTCCACACTGATCTTGTCGAGCGTGTCGTCCTTGGTGTGCCACCAGGGGTAGTCGAGATCGATCACGTCCACCGCCGGGATGCCGACCCGATGGAACTCGACGTGGTCGTCGACGATCTGCCCTCCCGCCTCGGGAATGAAGATCGATGCATGCCCCAGGCGCGCGGCGGCGTCCCAGATCTTCGCGACCACCTGGGGCGCGGCGCTCAGCGAGTACCCCTCCTGGCGGAGCTGCAGGGTCCGGTCGCCGACCATGTCGAGCAGCACCGCGTACTTCGGCGTCGGCGGCACCGGATGGTCGGCGTACCAGCGCGCGCCGATCAGCACATCCGGGCGCCCCGGCGCATCGAAGTCGCCGTAGTCCTCACCGTCGACGAAGAGGAGGTCGACCCCGACCTTCGGCGCCTTGGCGTGGAGCACATCGGCCATCGCGAGCAGCACCGCCACCCCTGAAGCGCCGTCATTGGCGCCTGGCACCGGGGCGGTGCTGTCCGTCGAGCTCGGCCCGTCCGAGCGGGGTCGGGTGTCCCAGTGGGCGAAGAAGAGCACCCGATGCTCCGCCGCGGGGTTGAAACGCGCCAGGAAATTCCGGAGGGGAAGCTTCTTGCCGTCGAGCGCGGTGTGCTCCCACGTCTGCACGAAGACGGTGTCGGCCTGCGTGCGCAGGGTGGAATCGAGCCACGCCCCCATCCGCTCGTGTCCGGCGGTCCCGGGGATGCGGGGGCCGAAGGCCAGCTGTGCCCGGGCGTACTCGAAGGCGCGAGCTCCGTCGAACTCCCGCGGCGGCGGCGCGGAGGAAGCGCAGGCGAGCGCGGCGGCGAGCGGGAGGAGGTGGAGCAGCTGGCGCGAGGTCATCGCAGGTTCCCGGAAGAGAGTTGCAGCCTGAGGCTCGCCACGATCGAGAGCTGCGTGGTCCGCTGGTCGACCTGTCGGATATCGTTGAGCACGTACTGGAAGTTCAACCCCGCCTCGGCCGACGGCAACACCTCGGTGGTGAACCCCCCGTTCAGGGTGGATCGGCGCACGTCGGCCACCTTGCGACAGCCATCCGCCGGGCTCGAGGCCCGGAAGAGGCAGGTCTGGTTGAGCAAACGCTGTCCGTAGACCGAGACCCGGAGCTGGCGCCGCCTGGCGCTCAGGCTGGCCGGGAGCCGGATCGAGTGCGATACCGTGCCGGTCCACTGGTCGGCGATGTTCTCGGTGCGATTGGCGCTGTTCTCGGTGGTCTGACCCGCATGCAAGTAGGACATGTTGGCGGTGATCCCGTTCCTGAGGCCGAGGGTCAGGTCGGGATTGAACTGCCCCGAAACGGTCCGTCCCCGGACCTCGCCCGACGCGCTGGGGGCGATGGTGATCCCTTCGCGACGTCGCAGGGTGGCGCCGAGGGCGAAGAGGGCCACCGGTCCCGACCGCACCAGCTGGTTCCACCGCGCCGTCCCTTGGGGCCATTCGGTCTGGCGGGTCTCAAATTCGGAGAAGCTCCCGGCCAGGTTGCTGAATCGTCGCGTCACCAGCTGGGCCCAGCTGGCCGACACCGAGATACCGCCCGGAAGGTCGGCGCCGCCGCCGACCCGGCCCTGGTCGGTCTCGGAGACGTAGTTCGCGGCCACATCCCCCTGGAGCAGGAACTCGTCCCGTCCGCCCAGCGCGAGCATGTAGCGCAGGTCCGGATCGAAGGTGGCGAGGTCGAAGCTCGAGTTGCGGGTGGCCCGGATCGAGGCGTCGAGCGGGCGCAAGCGCCGGAAAAAATGCCCGACGGCGCTGGAATCCCCGGCCAGGAGTCCCGCGACCCGATTCAGGTCGACCGAGGCGCCGAGTTCGTTCGACTGGAGGTTGTAGTATGTCTGCGGCAGGATGAAGGCCCCCGAATCGGGACCTTCGCGCACCGGATCGCGGCTGGTGAGGCTTCGGCTCAGGTTGAACGAACTGGAACGCAGATAGCGCGGCCGGAGCCAGGTGGCGACGCGGGGCGTGAGCGCCACCACGGTGCCCAGCTGACGGTCCCGCTCCACCCCGACGTCGAGGCCGAGCAGGTCGCGACGCTCCGCCGCGGCCACCCGACCGAGGGGGGTGCTGTCGCTGTAGTGCCGCAGGTCGCGGGTGCTGGTGAGATCGCCGTTCAGCGTCAGCATCCCGAACGGTTGGAAGGTGAGGCCGGCCGCATTGCGCCAGGAGTGGCTCAGATTGAGCGAGGGGAGCCGAAGCGAGTCGTCGTCCCGCGCCACCGCGACCTGGTATGTGGTGAAGGTGTACTCGCTGCGGGTCAGCCCGGAGTTGAACCGCAGGCTGGTGGGTCGCAGGCTCAGGATGGAGCCCTTCATCCCGGTCCCGACCGGGCTCTTCCGGAGCCACCCCGGGAGGGCGCCGATCACGCCATCGAGAGGGAGGCGCGGCCCGCGCCGCGGCAGTTCGATGGCGTAGTTGGCGCCGAGGGCATACGCCGACGTGGACGCGTCGGAGAGCTCGGTCCTCGAGCGGCCGGTGGAGAAGTTGCCGGTCAGCGAGACCGGATCGATGAATGCGCGGGTGAGCTGGTCGCTCCCCCGCTTGGTCCGCCGGATGGTGAGGCCCCAGGTCACCTGGGAGGCGACCGGCTTCCGGAGCCCGGGGAGGTCGGAGGCGCGCAGATCGGTCCCGCTCAGGAGGATCGGGTCGACGTTGCTGTGGGTGTAGCTGATCGAGGCCGGGATGGCGACGCCGAGGGAGGCCGGGAGGAACCGGTCGAGCCGCACCGCACCGGCCAGCTGCGCCGTCGCGGTGGTGTTGAAGGTCGGATCCCGCCCCACCTGCTGGAAATTCCCGTCCTGCCGGATGTACGAGAAGGTCAGGTCGGCGACGTCGGCGGCGGCGAGCCGTGCCGTGAGTGCGGTGGCGGTCCCGACCGCGTTGACGGGATCGAGCAGGCGCACGTCGTCCACCCAGAGCTCCGCCTCGCTCAGGGGCGCACCGGTCCCCGCGAAGTACACCGCCGCATCGATCTCCTGGACCGCGGCGAGGTTGGGCGGGTTGATGCCGGGATCGGCCACCTGCACGAGGTAGGGACCCTGGCACGCCACATACGCGGTGGAATCACCGACTCCGCACGCGCCCGCCTCCGCCCCCGAGGGCGCGTCGCCCTGCAGCCAGCGGGTCTCGATCTGGGCCCGCAGCGCACGCCAGATAGCGAGGTCCACCACCACCTCGGATCCCCAGCTCCCGGTCTGGGCGGGAGCGCGAAAGGCGTAGAAGTTCCGCACGTCGCTGGCGACCTTGAAGACCGCTTCGAGCCGGCCATCGCTCCACCCGGCGCCGCGGCCCCGCACCCAGAACCGGAGCGACCGGTACTTCAGCAGATTCTGCGGCCCGCCAATGAAGCGCAGGTATCCCTCGGCCCGCTCTCCCTCCCGGAGGTCGCGGCCGAGGATCCGGAGCGACCGCTCGTTGATCTGCAGACCGCCGGTGGCATCGCTCCGTCCTGCCTGGTCGAGCACTCCCGGCGGCGGTTCGTAGCCCAGCTCACGATTTTCGGTGGAGACCGTCGTCACCACGACCTCGCCGTGCGGCTCGGCGGTCGCGCCGGAGAGCCCCAGCACCGGCGTATCGGAGCGCCGCACCCAGGGGGAGCCGAGGAACCGCATCCGCGCGAAGGCGAACCGCCCGACGACATCGGGTGCGCCGGCGTCCGCAGGAGCGGCGAGGGTCAGGCGGAGGTGCTGGACCAACCGGAGATTGGGGGATCCCAGCATCACGTCGGGCCGGCGCAGCGGCACCCGGTAGAGCTTCCAGCCGGTGCCGCCGTTCCGCACGAAGTATTTCGGATCGCCGAGGGGCACGATGTAGCGCTGGATGTGCTCGCCGAGACCGGCGGCGTCGAGGACGTTGTCCCCGTTCAGGTCTTCGGTGTCGAGAGTGCTGTTGCCCTTGGTGCACCGCACGCTGAGGTCGCCCCAACTGAAGAGCAGCACGGCACCGGTGAGGGCCTGACTGCAGGTGGCGATATCCTGCACGGGGACGCCCCCGACCACGAGCGAATCGGGCCGATCGACCAGGATGCCGTTGTCGTCGGTCTGGGCATTGAAGACCCCGGTGGGTTGGCGCTCCGTGTCGAGCCGGCCAACGCCGGCAAACCGGCGTCCGGTCCACACCGAATCGGTGCCGGTGACCGCAAGGCTTTCCGGCGCGATGGCCAGGGCATCCTCGCCGACGGTCCCGAGGTCGATCACCACGTTGACCCCCGCGGAGTCGGCGGACGCAAACGGCGATTCATAGACCCAGAACTCGAAGAACTCGCTCTGCGACAGGTCGGTCCCCGTCACCGAGAGGGGCGTGACGATCGAGCGCCAGCGCGGACGCAGATCCCGCCTCGGCAGCGACCAGGCCGACGAATTGTTGCGTCGGACGAATCCACCCGCGGTGTCGGCGTGAAGGGTCATGTACAGCACCGTCTCGACCGGCTGCGCCCCGCCGGTGATCCGGATGAGACTGTCGATGTCCTGGGTCCTCACCTCGGCGGGCTGACCTCCCGGGGCCCGGACGAGGTTCTGCCAGGTGAGCTGTACTGCATCGGCGGAATCGAGCCCGCCGGTGAAATCCAGCCCCTCCAGACCGTCGGCGCGCTCGGGGCGGCTGCCGAATCCCCAGGCGTTCTCCCGCAGGGAGACCGGGAGCCCCCCCTCCCCTTCGAACTCCTCGAGATAGGCCTGGCCCGCCCGGTTGAGCTGAGGCGCGGTGAAGGCGAACTCGCCATTGAGGTCCAGGGTCGACGGCACGTCGGTCCCCCCGGTCACCAGCGAGTTCATCGCCGAGGTGGCCCAGCGGGGGTGGAACCGGAAGTCACCGGTGACCCCGCCCACGAGGTTGGCGGTCGGTTCGAACCCGACCGGGGGCCGGGTGAAGACGGTGTTCTCCTGCTGATAGACCCCGATAAGGTTGAGCGAGCCGACCTCGCCGATGCGGTAGGTCGAGGTGAGTCCGTAGATCGTGGTGGGCGCCACGGCGAAGATGCCGCGCTCCTCGAACCGGGCGGTCACGGTCGATTGCCCGGTGCCGAAGAGCGCATCGGGGTCGATGAAGGTCACCCGGCCGAGCTCGTACGAGATGTTGTAGTCCACCCCGGGTTCGAGCACCCGGCCGCCCGCGATGATCTTCTCGCTCCCGGCGCGGATCTGGAATGCGTTGAGCTCGAGCGCGTTCCGCTCGCCGCCGCCGGCCGCGTTGTAGCGGAGCCGGAACTGGAACCGGGTCGGGGGGCCCTGGGTGAGCAGCAGGTAGAGCGGCGTGCGATAGAGCGAGTCGGTCCGCTCGGCCGGCGTCAGCCGCGCCGGATCGGCGAAGGGACGGAGGTTCGGGAGGACGATATACGACTCCCGCAGCACCTGGCCGGCGAGCGGGTCACGCGAGCGCGGGAATACCCGATTCTGGACGTCGATGATGTCGGGATCGGTCGGGATGGCGAGGCCGAGCTGGGCCAGCCAGGTGGCGGCGCCGGCGGCGGGACGCTCCGACCGATTGAGGGTCAGGTCGACCTGCAGCGAATTCCGATCGAGATCGGTCCCGGAGACGCGGTACACCTGGCGCATCTCGTAGCGGAATGTCGGTACCTCGGGTCCGCGGCGCGGCTCGACCACGAGGAGGAGGGAGTCGTTGGCGGCGGGGTCGTCCAGCGCCGGGAAGCTCCCGATCACGTCGCCGGCCGCGGTCCGGTAGCTCACCGCGAGGTAGTCGCCCACGTCGAGCCGATTGACGAGCGCGACCCAGAGCCCGGAGGGATCGAGGATGTAGTCCTCGCCCTGGACCATCAGATCCCAATGGACCTGACCGAGTCGCTGGTCACTGTCGTTGCGGTAGCCGATCGCCGTGATACCCCCGAGTCCGGGCGTGACGCCGCTCCCCTGACTCGGCCGGTAGCGGTAGAGGCGGACCTCGACTGGGCGGCTCGCTTCCGTCACCGCGGAGATCGAGACGTTCAGGATGTCGACCGCCGGGTACCCGGTGATGGTGGCGGGGTCGATCACCCAGAAAAAGCGTCCCTGCTCGAAATCGAGGTCGCGGAGGGCGCGGTCCTGGGGCTGACTGGTGGTGGCACCGACGACGTAGGTCCGCTCGGTCACCGCGGAGCCCTTCTGGCTCGCGGCGAGGGCGCCCAGGGTCACCGGCCCGAACTCGAACCGGGTATTGACCCCGAAGCTGTAGGCCGGGATCGTGGCCGTGATGAAGCGGGAGGGGGGCGGCGTGAAGGTGACCGTGCCGAACTCGACCCGCTGCACGATCTCATCCTGGAGCCCCTGGTAGAAGACCCGGATGTCGTTGTTGGCGTTGAAATCGCGCTTGTTGTCGTAGTCGACGTTGATGTGCAGCCGGCGACCAAGCAGTCCGCCGGCCTGGAGCACGAAGTCGTTGTCGATCCGGGGCGCGGTGAAACGTCCCTGACAGCCGCTGGCGGGATCCTGGAGCTGGTAGGGTGTGCAGCGCTCGTTCTTGAGCCGGTCACTGCGCAGTTCGATCCCGACCCTCCCGTCGATGGCGAGGTCGACGAATTCGCGCCCCCTTCCGAGGAGACCGGGCGGGTTCGCCCCGGGCCGGCCCGAGGCTCCGTAGAGGGCGCGCAGGAGCGCGTCGTCGGTCCGGGTGCGGCGGGCGGAGTCCAGGCTCGTCCGGACCGCGGCCTCCCACGCCGCGCCCTTCCCCGCCGGGTCGGCGCGGAACCGCGCTCCTGCCAGCAGGTGCGCCGGCGGGATGGTGATCCCGGGGAAGGGACCGGGGAATCGAAGACGGATGCCAGGTGCGCCGCTGTCGGCCTGCCCCCGCAGAACGGCCGGGGCGACGAGGAACAGCAAGAGGGCGAGGGCGGAGCGCGCCAAGGCGAAGCGACGGGGGGTCGGGATCGTGGCCTTGAGGGGGAGGTAACACCCGAATATACTGCGACTTACGAGGTCAGCCAACCACGAGGGAATGTGCGCCTGCGCCTGCTCGACCGCTACATCCTGCGTCAGACCCTCGCGCCCTTCTTCTTCGCGTTGGCCGCGCTGACCAGCATCCTCCTGCTCAACCAGGTGGCCCGCCGGCTTCCCAAGCTGGTGGGCAAGGGGCTTCCCTGGAGTGTGATCGGCGAGGTCTTCGCCCTCACGATCCCGTTCATCGTGGTGATGACCCTCCCGATGGCCCTGCTCCTGGCGGTGCTCTATGCCTTCACCCACCTCGGTGCCGACAACGAGATCACCGCAATGAAAGCGAGCGGCGTGAGCATCCGGCAGATGCTCGCGCCCGCGCTCCTTGCCGGAGCCATCATGGCCTGCTTCACCTTCTATGTGACCGACCAGATCCACCCCCGCAGCAACGCCCGCCTCAAGGCGCTGATCAGCGACATCGGCCGGAAGAAGCCGACGCTCGAACTTGCCGAGCAGGCCATCAATCCGATCCCTCCGTCCAACCTCTTCCTCCGCGCCGGCCGGGTCGACGCCAACTCGGGCCGGCTCAAGGACGTGGCCATCTACGACCTCGGCCAGCCCGATACCCGCCGCATCATCTACGCCGACAGCGGCGTGATCGGCTATGCCCCCGGCGGGGTCGACGTGCGGCTGCGGCTCTGGCATGGCACGATCCACGAGGCGAAGGCGGCGAATCCCGACCTCTTCCAGGTCACCGACTTCCAGGTGAATACGATCCGGGTCCGGGATGTGGGCAACGAGATGGTCCGGCGCAGCGATGACGAAGTCGGGCGCGGCGAGCGGGAATTGAGCACCTGCGAATTGCTGGTCGAGGTGCATGAGAGCGAATCGGAGCGGGATGAGGCGGCGCGGGACCTGGCCCAGCTCGGCCGGACCGACCTCCGCACCCTGCTCGTCCTGGCCCCACCGTCGGTCGAACCGGGCCCCACGCCCCGCCCCATCGGGGGCTACTGCGGGCTGCTCCGGGCGGTCGACGGGGTACTGACACCGGGGACGGCGGAAGCCCAGCAGCGCGCACAGCGCTCCCCCCTCCTCCCCCCCAAGGGGATCACCCCCCCGGGGCCCGATACGGCCGCCCGCGCCCGGTTGCACGCCGAGGTCAGCGGGGCGACCGTCGTCCTCACGGCCTGGAACCAGATCCAGTCAGCCCAGGCCCGGATCAAGGGGACCCAGAGCCGCGCCGGCGTGTACCTCGTCGAGGTCCACAAGAAGTGGGCGATCAGCGCCGCCTGCATCGTGTTCGTGCTCATCGGCGTGCCGATCGCACTCCGCTTCCCGCGGGGCGGGATGGGGATCGTGATCGGTGGCGGACTGCTCATCTTCCTGATCGCCGACGTGGGGCTCATCGCCGGCGAGTCGCTCGGCAAGCGGGGCGTGGTCACGCCCTGGCTAGCGATGTGGACCACCAACGTCGTGCTCGCGGTGGCCGGCATCTGGGGGCTGGCGCGGGTGAGCCGCGAATCGGGGTCCACCCGTGGTGGCGACCTCGACGAACTCTTCAGCGGCCTCGCCGCCGCCCTCGCGCGCCCGTTCCGGCGGCGGCGATGAAGTTCCACCTGCCGGTGCGGTTGCTCGACCGCTACGTCCTGTCGACCTGGGCGCGGATCTTCCTGATGACCGCGCTCGGGTTCCCGCTCATCCAGGTCATCATCGACCTGGCGGACAACTTCGACAGGTGGATCCGGATCGGGCTGACCTGGCGAGAGGTCGCGCTGAGCTACGCGTTCGCGATCCCAGGGTACGCCTTCGAAGTGCTCCCCGCCGCCGTGCTCTTTGCCACCCTCTTCACCATCGGTGCGCTGAGCCGGAACACCGAACTCACCGCGGCGAAAGCCTCGGGAGTGAGTTTTCACCGCATCCTCGTTCCGATCCTCATCGCCGCCCTTGGCAGCACCCTGCTCGGCGTGGTGCTCGGCGAACTTGCGCCGTGGACCACCAAGCGGTCGCTCGAGCTGCAGAAGGCCCGTGCCACGCCCGCCCGGACTTCCAAGTACAACTTCGTGTACCGCGCCGATGAAGGGTGGGTCTACACCATCCGGGCGCTCGACCTCCGGAGCCGCGCGCTCCGCGGCCTGCTGTTCGAACGCCAGGGTGCCGGTCCCGAGTTTCCCACCCTTGCGGTGACCGCCGACAGCGCCACCTGGGACTCCCTCGCCGGACACTGGCGGATCTGGCACGGGACCTCGCGCATGATCTCCGCGGCAGGAGACGAGGAGGCATTCGTGTTCCGCAGCGCCCGGCTCGCCGTGATGCGCGAGCAGCCCACCGAGCTGGTGCAGGAGGCCAAGCGACCCGAGGAGATGCGTTATGCCGAACTGGGGCGGTACATCGGGGCGCTGAAACGCGCCGGCAATGACGCCAGCAAGCTCGAGGTCGACCAGGCGCTCAAGATCGTACTCCCGGTGACCTGCTTCATCATTGCCATCTTCGGTGCCCCGATGGGACTCACCGCCCCGCGGAGCGGTACGGCGATCGGCATCGCCATCGGGCTCGCCTCGACCGTGACCTTCCTGACGATGGTCCAGCTGAGCCGAGCGGTCGGGATCAGCGGGATCGTGCCTCCGCTGGTGGCGGCGTGGTTGCCGAGCGCGCTCTTCCTGAGTATCGGGGCGGTGCTGCTGGCGCGGGCAAGGACGTAGACGGCAAGAGGGCAAGACGGCAAGACGGCAAGACGGCAGGAGGGCAAGAGGGCACGTTTGTGATTTAGCGCTTCACATCAAGTGAGCGGGCGAGACCCCACAAGGTCTTTCCCGCTTCTTGCGACTTCTGCTCCAGCGCCGAATAGCCATCCGGGGTCAGGTAGCCGAGGTCTTTCGCAGCTCGCAGCGCGTACTGGGTCTCAGCCAAGGAGCCGAGCGAAATGTCGAGGTAGCGACGAAACTCGCGTGGACCTCGCTTCGCAGAGCCCTCCGCGATGTTGGCGGCCACCGAAAAAGCACTCCGCCGTACTTGCGAGGTGAGACCGTACCACTCTCGCCTGGGCCATTCCTCCGTGGCCTGATGGACGGCCAGGAAGAGCTCGTGAGCGTGACGCCACGCGTGCAATCGTTCGAATGGTGACATGCCTCAGAATAGGTATCCGGTCTCCACCGAACGTCACCACCATTGCGCCGACCGGACCGATCCAACGCGGGGTCGCGGTCACCTCCCACAACGAGCAAGGGGCCCTGAATCCAGGACCCCTTGCCGTCTTGCCACCTTGCCACCTTGCCGTCTTGCCGTCTTGCCGTCTAGAAGGTGTACCGCCCGCCCAGGAGGATCCGCGAACGAGAATCGTTGCGGTTGACGGACTTGTAGATGGGGAGGGCCAGATCGTACCGGTTGCGTTGCAGGGCCACGTCGAAGCCGGTCCGGCGCACGATGTTGGTGGTCTCGTTGAATGCGGTCTGCTTCTGGAGGCCCCACTCGTTGTTGAGCAGATGCAGGACGTTGAAGACGTCCGCGGTGAGCTCCAGGCGCTGCCCGCGGTAGGTCGCCACCGACCAGGCCAGGCGTGCGTTGACCTGGTTGATCCACGGATTCCGGCAGCTGGTGCGCTCCATGATCTTGCCGCGCTGATCCTTGAGGCACTGATCCTGGTTGATGTAGTCGTCCAGCTGGGCGAACTTCGCGGCGCGGATCGTCGCGCTGGTATCCGTGGCGGTGGTGAGCCACGAGATGTCGTTGGCGTCGGTCGGCACGTAGAAGAGGTCATTCTTCTGGCTGCTGGCGCCGACCCCGTCGGCGTTGACGTCGCCGTTGACCACATAGGCATAGGGCGAGCCGCTGACCCCGACGTACGTCATCGAGAAGTCGATGTGGAACGGCAGGTGCACCAGGCCGCTGAGCTTGATGCTGTGCGGCCGATCGAAGAACGAAGGCCGCAGGTTGCGATCGGCGTGCGAACCGTCGAGGGCCGCGAATCCGTAATTCGACAGCGCCACGCTCGAGGTGAGCGACATCAGGTCATACGACCGCGAGTAGGTGTACCCCGCGTTGAGTTCGACCCGGTCGGACATCCGCTTCTGCAGCTGGAACACCCCCGAGTAACCGTAGTCCACGCCGCGATTGTAGTGCCCCAGGACGTAGCGCGTGGTGGGGCTCACCCTGGTGGGCGTCACGGTGCCGTTCGCGCCTACGAACGTGCCGTACAGCAGCCGGCCGCCTTCAGCCGCCAGCGTGTCGGTGATATTGTAGTTCCACGCATTGACCAGGTTCACGTCGTTGATGTAGAGCGACTTGAAGTTGTTCGAGTAGGTCAGGTCCACCGAGCCGATCATGCCCCACGGGAGCCGCTTGTCGGCGCCGAGGTTGATGCGGAGGGTTTGCGGGAACTTGAAGTCCTGGTCGAAGAAGTTGATGTCCGGCACGAGCGCCCCGGGGGTGGTCCCGCCCGCGCAGGTGGTGGGCTGGGCATCCGGGTCGACGGTGAACGTCGGCACCGCCGCCCCCGAGCAGAAGAGCCGTGACTGCTCCAGGCCGCTGTTGGCGTAGGCGTTGGAGACCCACACGTACGGCGGCCGGCCGGAGAAGACGCCGGCGCCACCGCGGATGATCAGGCTGCCGCTCCCGTTCATGTCATAGTTGAAGCCGAGGCGCGGCGACCAGAGCGTGTTGCCGCTGGGGAACACACCGGTGTCGATCCCATACACGGCCAGCACCCTCGGATTGGTCGGCGGGGTGAGCGGGAAGGTCGGGATGTCGGCCCGCATGCCGAGGGTCAGCGTCAGGTTCGGGGTCGGCGACCACTGATCCTGGGCGTAGAGGCCGAACTGCCGCACTTCGAAGTCGGCGACGGGGCCGTCGGCACGACCGCCGGCGATGCCGGCCTGCGCGCCGGTCAGGTTCCGCTCGTAGCTGAACGGGGTCCCCGCCTCGAAGTCGGCGATGGTATTGAAAATCCATTTCCCGGTCGAGCGGGGGAAGAAGACGTTGTTGAAGCCGAAGAACTCATTGTGGGTACCGACGGTGAGGCGGTGCGCGCCCACGTCGAAGCTCAGGTTGTCGGTGAGCTCCCAAACGTCCTGGTCCAGCGAATTGGCCTGCGAGTTCTCCTCCGCCCCGGAAATCAGGTTGTAATTCCCGACGTCCACGTTGACCACCGGGTAATTCGTCACCGGATCGCGCCGGTCGCGAACGCGCTGGTAGCCGAGGATCAGCTCGTTATTGTAGCGGTCGTTGAAAATGTTGGTCCAGCGGAGCCGCGGCGTGATGTTCTTGTTGTCTATGGTGTAGAAGCCGCCGGTGAGCTGGTAGTCGCCATTGCTGCTGCGGAAGAAGAAGTTCTTGTTCGACTGCGCGTAGTTGAGCGAGAATTCGACCTGTCCATTGGAGCCTGCCGCGGCGGTGACCTTCCCGAAGAGGTTGGTGTTCGGGTTGTCGATGTCGAACCCGCCGCAGGTCCCCGGGGAAACACCCAGAGAGGCGAGTTCCGCGATGTAGCGATCACACAGCGAGGTGCCAGCCAGGGTATCGAAGTTCACCCCGGGGATGGACCCGCCGAACGGGGTCACGCTGTTCTGCCGCTCGACCGAGAGGAAGAAGTGCACCCGGTCACGGATGATCGGGCCGCCGAAAGTGGCGCCGAACTGCTGCAGGTCGAACTTGTCGGGTTTCGGGTGCGGCCAGTTGGAGACCAGGGCTTCGGTCTGGGCGAACAGGAACGCCGACCCCTGGTACCGGTTGGTGCCCGACTTGGTGATGGCGTTCACCAGACCGCCGGTGAATCCGCCCTGCCGGATGTCGAACGGGGCCACCAGGACCTGGAACTCCTGCACGGCGTCCATGCTGACCGGCCGGCCGCCGTTCTGGCCGCCCGGCGCACCGGTGGCGCCGAGACCGAAGAGGTCGTTGTTCACCGACCCGTCGATCTGGATGCTGTTGAACCGGTTGTTCGAGCCGCCGATCGAGGGGCCGCCGTTCGGCGCGGCCACGACCTGCGGAGAGGTGTTGATCAGGTCGGTGAAATTCCGGTTGGCCGCCGGCAGGGACCGGATCGCGGTCGACGAGACCGAACTCGCCGAACCAGTGCGGCCACGGTTGATGAGCGGATCCTGGTTGCCCTGCACCGTCAACTCCTGTACCTCGATCACGGCCGCCTTGAGCGCAAAGTCGCTGGCGTAGCGCTGGCCCAGCTCGAGCCGCACCCCCGTGCGCCGACCGGCCTGATAGCCGATGACCCGCACCTCGACAGTGTAGGGGCCGCCCGGAGGAAGGTTCTCGATGTTGAATCGGCCCCCCGCTCGGCTCACGACCTGGAACCGCTGGCCGGTGGAAGTGTTGGTGATGATCACCGCCGCCCCCTCGAGAGGTTGACCCCCGTCCTGGGAGATCCGGCCGGTGATCGAAGCGCTGGTCACGCCCTGCGCCGCCGCCGTTCCCGCCACGACCGTGGCCAGAACGAACAACGACACGAGCGCGACGACCCGACGCACCCAGAGCTGCATAGGGATGTCCTCATGAGTAAGGAACGAACTGCGGGAATCGAGAATGGGGTCCGGGACGGCTGAATGCCGATCAGGCCATAAAGCTACCTGCGGGCACCCCCGGGTCAAGCGCACTGGTCCTTCATATACCCAACGGTCACGCTCGGGCCGCCCACCACCGCCACAGGCCGTAGGCGGGCACCCCGGCCAGGATGATCCCGAAGGTCACCCCGTTCTCCGCCGGGTGGGTCACGATGGCGTTGACCACCATCCCCAGGGAGGCCAGCAGGAAGAGCGCCGGCGTCACGGGATACCAGAGGGTCCGGTACGGGCGCGGGAGATCGGGCTGGCGCCGCCGCAACTGGTACACCCCCGCCACCGCCATGGCGTAGAACGGCCAGACACCGAGCACAAAGCGGTCGGCCAGTGCGGCGAAGTCGTTCTGGAGCACGTAGGCCACCCCCAGCGCCGCCGTGAGCCAGATGGCCACCGACGGGGTCTGGAACCGGGGCGAGACCCGCGCGATCGCGGGGAAGAAGAGCTTCTGTTCCGCCATCCCGAAGAAGATCCGGGGCCCGGTCATGATCGAGCCGTTGACCGACCCGAAGCAGGAGACCATCACGATCCCGGAGATGATCGCGGCACCGGCGGCGCCGAAGAGGGGGATCCGCTTGGCCGCCTCGGCCGCCACCCGCTCGGCCTGCGCCATCTCCGCCACCGGCAGGAGATAGAGATAGGCGGCGTTGACCACCAGATAGATGGCGACTATCGCCGCGGCGCCGAAGATCAACGCCCGGGGCAGGTTCCGGCCCGGTTCCTTCACCTCGCCCCCCACGAACGACAGGTTGGACCACCCGTCGTACGTCCACATGATCGGCACCAGCGCGGTGAGCATCGCGGACGCCGTCACCACGCTGCCGGGGACGGCGGTGGTGAAGTTGGGGAAGCTCCCGTCCCCCGCCGTGAAGGCGAAGAGGGCGAGTCCGATCATCGCCCCGTACTTGAGGATCGTGGTCCCGTTCATCACCGCCGATGCGTACGCCACGCCGACGTAGTTGAGCAAAGCGATCAACACGATCACCACAGCCGCCACATACCGTTCCTGCACCGGGGAAAGGGCGACGAACTCCCCCAGGTACGCGGCGAAAACGAGCGAGATCCCCCCCACCGCCGCAGCGCGGATGACGGTCAGCTCCGCCCATCCGTAGAGGAAGGCGGGCATCGGCCCCCACGCCTCGAGGATGTACGCGAAGATCCCCCCCGAGCGCGGCAGCGCCGCGGCGAGCTCGGCGATCGCGAGCGCCCCGCACAGCGTGAGCCCGCCGCCGATGACCCAGAGAAGCAGCATCGCGACAGGGTCGCCCAGCACGGCTGCGGTCTCCCGCGGGACCCGGAAGATGCCGCTCCCGATGGTCGTGCCCACCAGTACCGCCACGGCGCTCCAGAGACCCAGATTGCGGGGGAGACGCTCGCCCCAGGCATCGCGCTCGGCGGCCATTCGCGTTGTTCCGTTCAGATGTGATTTCGGGGGAAGCGGCCGAACCACGACCGCACCGGAATCTTGCCCGGAAGGCCCCTGCTTGACAAGCCACCTGTCGAGTCGGTTCTTTCCCCCCAGGCGGGCCGGACCAGGCACTCAGGTCCGGCCCCAAACGCTTGCAGGCAAAGAGGTTATGACCGACACTCCCGATACACCGAGCCTGCTGGCCGACCTGATCACGCTCACCAAGCCGCGGATCATCTCGCTCCTCTTGGTGACGACGGTCGCGCCGATGTTCATCACAGGGCACGGCCTGCCATCTTTTTCACTCGTCCTCTGGGTGCTCCTCGGCGGGTACCTGATGGCGGGCGGCGCCAACGCCACCAACATGTGGTTCGACCGGGACATCGATGACCTGATGGCCCGCACCCGCACCCGCCCGGTCCCCGCGGGGCGGATCCCGTCGTGGGCGGCGCTGGCCTTCGGCCTTGGGCTCGGTGCCGCGGCGTTCTGGGTCTTCTGGTACAAGGTCAACCCGCTCAGCGCCTGGCTCGCACTCGCGGGCTTCCTGTTCTATTCCATCATCTACACCATCTGGCTCAAGCGGGCCACGCCGCAGAACATCGTCATCGGCGGGGCCGCTGGCGCCTTCCCTCCCCTGGTCGGCTGGGCCGCGGCGGCAGGGTCGCTCGACTGGACCGCCGTGATCCTCTTCTTCATCGTGGTCTACTGGACCCCGCCGCACTTCTGGGCCCTCGCCCTCATCAAGCAGGGAGACTACAAGAAGGCGGGGATCCCGATGCTCCCCGTGGTCCGGGGCGACCACGAGACCAAGCTCCAGATGCTCGGCTACACCATCATGCTCCTGCCGCTGACCCTCCTCCCCTGGCTGGCAGGGGAGCTGGGCCTGGTATACGCCCTTGCCGCGGCGCTGGGTGGGGCACGGCTCCTCTGGTACTGCATCCGCCTCCTGCGTGAACAGGGGGTCGTGCATGCCACCGCTTGGGGGATGTACAAGTACTCCCTGGTCTATCTCTTCCTCCTCTTCGTCGCGATGGGGGTCGACCGGGCGATCCCGTTCGGGCGCCTCACCCGAACCCCGCCCCCCGAGGTCCTCATCCTCGGCGCCCCCGGCGACAAGATCCCGCTCGAGCGCGTGACCGGAGAACGGTAGTGACCGGTCCTTCGCCCCGCGTCGAGACGCGGCGAGGGTTCGTTCCCCCCGGCAAGCTGGTCCGCCTCTGGCCCCGGGTCCGCCCCTTCCGCGGCGCGCTGGCCCTGGCGCTGGTGACGCTCATCTGCAGCGGGGCCATCACCCTGGCCTTTCCGAAGCTCGGCGGCGCCCTCCTCGATGCCGCCTTCCAGGCCCACGACCGCGCCCTGCTCGACCGCATCGCCCTCGGGCTCTTCCTGCTCTTCGTTCTCCAATCCGGCCTCAACTACGCTCAGACCTATCTCCTGACCGCGACCGGCGAGCGGGCGGTGGCGGGGCTTCGGCGCGAACTCTTCGGGAAGCTGCTGGAGTTCCCTCCCGGCTTCTTCGCCGACCGGCGCACCGGCGAGCTGATGAGCCGCCTCACCTCCGACATCGCGATGCTGCAGGGAGCGATGAGCACCCAGATCGCGGAACTGGCGCGC
Organism: Gemmatimonadales bacterium; assembly: GCA_039917855.1. Classification (GTDB taxonomy): domain Bacteria; phylum Gemmatimonadota; class Gemmatimonadetes; order Gemmatimonadales; family GWC2-71-9; genus CAMLHU01. The sequence goes on from JBDSIR010000053.1 coordinate 17,101, forward strand.
CAGGTGCTCCAGCTGGTGGGCAGCCTGGTCCTCCTCACCATCAGCCAGCCCCGCCTCACCCTGACCGCGCTGGCGGTGGCGCCGATCGTGATCGGGACCGCGGTCGTCTTCGGCCGGCGGCTCCGGAAGATGACCACCGGGCTCCAGGACCAGGTGGCCGACGCCACCGGCGTGGCCGAGGAGGCGCTGAGCCAGATCAGAACGGTCCAGAGCTTCGGCCAGGAGCCAGCGGAACTGGGGCGCTATGGGAGCAAGATCGACGGGCTCGTCACCACCGCCCTACAGCGGGCGCATATCCGGGGGCTCTTCTTCGGGGCAATCACCCTGGCGGTCTTCGGCGCCATCGTGGTGGTGCTCTGGCAGGGGGGCCGGCAAGTACTGGACGGTCGGCTCAGCCAGGGGGACCTGGTCCAGTTCATCCTGTACACGATGTTCATCGCCGGAGCGGTCGGCGGGCTGGTCTCCTTCACCAGCCAGTATCAGGAGGCGGTCGGGGCGGCCCAGCGGGTCTTCGAGCTCCTCGAAACGACCCCCGGCATCACTGACCCCCCCACCCCGGCGACGCTGCCTCACCCGGTCCGAGGGGAGGTGCGCTTCGAGCGGCTCTCTTTCCGATACAAGGATGATGCCGACGCCCCCTGGGCGCTCCGGGAGGTGGACCTCGAGCTCCGGCCCGGCGAGGTAGTGGCCTTGGTGGGGCCGTCAGGGGCGGGCAAGACCACCCTCGCATCGCTCCTGCCCCGGTTCTGGGATGTGACCGAGGGGCGGGTCCTGCTCGACGGCACGGATATCCGCTCGCTCCGGCTTGCCGACCTGCGCTCGGCGCTGGGGCTGGTGCCGCAGGAACCCGCCCTCTTCAGCGGCACCATCCGCGAGAACATCGCCTACGCCCGGCCGGGGGCCACCGAGGCCGAGGTAGTGGCGGCGGCGCGCGCGGCACACGCGGAGGAGTTCATCGAGCGGCTGCCGGCCCGGTATGAGACGGTGGTGGGCGAGCGGGGGGTGAAGCTGTCGGGCGGCCAGCGGCAGCGGATCGCGATCGCGCGGGTGGTGCTGAAGGATCCGGCGGTGCTGGTGCTGGACGAGGCGACCAGTTCGCTCGACAACG
>JBDSIR010000054.1:0-11591 GCA_039917855.1 Gemmatimonadales bacterium
GCTTCGAGGTCACCTGGTCGCGCGGCACCAGCGGCCGCTCGGCCGTGACTTCGAGGGCCGTCACTTCGATGACCGACGCCTCGAGCCCGAAGTCCTGCGTGGACGTCTGGCCGCCTCGGATCAGGACGCCACGGGCGACGACGGGGCGATAGCCTACGAACGCCGCGCGCATGTCCACCGAACCGACCGGGACGTTGTTGACGAAGTAATAGCCCTGGGCGTTCGTCAGGGCCGAGAATGCGGACCCGACGATGAACACCTGGGCATTGGCGATGGGCGCCCCAGCATTGTCACGCACCCGGCCTTCGACCTTGCCGGTGGCCTGCGCCGCGAGCATCGACGCGCCGAACAGCAGCGCGAGTGCCGCGAGCGAAGCCGTGCGCGCAACGCGAGCGACGGTCCTCACACAGAGTGGATTCATGGACCCTTCCTCCAAAGGCGTGAACAACAGACCAGCCCAAACACTTCGAGTGACAAGCTGAACACGTACCTCAACGGCCCAATAGGTGGGAGGCCGTTCGAGGGGACGCGGGTACGCAGTGGACAGGCCAGCGAGGGAGCGCGGACCGGATCGTGCGAAGATTCTGTTTTGGCTGCTGGAGATCCCGACCGCGGCTGGTCGGGATGGGCAATATGCCCAGCCCCCCGAAGAGTGTCAAGGAAGGGTAACAACCCCGCCCTCGACCCGACCCTCCGGGGCGGCACCCCCGGGGTTCCTTCCTGCAACTACGCGGTGATCAGCTCCCGCTGCGGCTGGAGCGGGGTGACCTCGGGGCCGCCCGGCGCCCAGTACATGTTGATCTCGCTCCGGACCCCGAACTCCCCTGACAGATAGACGCCTGGCTCCACCGAGAACCCCACACCGGGGATCAACCGGCGCTCGTCGTGGGTCTCGTAATCATCCATATGCGGCCCACTCCCGTGCAGGTCCCGATCGATCGAATGGCCGGTCCGGTGGACGAACCAGTCGCCATAGCCCGCCTTCTCGATCAGGTCGCGCGCCGCCCGGTCCACCTCGAATCCCGACAGCGGGCGCCCCGCCTTCAGAGTCTCCTGGACCCGCCGGATCGCCGCGTCGCGCGCGTCGCGCACCACCGTCCAGACCTCCTGCACCTTCGGCGGCACCTTGGTCCCCGAATACCCCATCCAGGTCTGGTCGGCGAACACGGTATCCAGCCGCCGCCCCGCCCAGAGATCCAGCAGGATCACGGTATCGGGCGCGAGGGTGGCGTCCTTCCCGGCCTGCGGCTCATAGTGCGGGTCAGCGGCATTGGGCCCGAACCCGACGATCGGCAGGGTGTCGAACACGCACCCTTTGGCCTGCACCGCCTCCACCACTCGGCGCTGCAGCGCGGTCTCGGTGAGCCCCTTCCCCCCCTCGTGCACTGCCTTGGCCAGCTCGGTCTTGGCGACCGTAGCCAGCACTTCGGCCGCGAAACGATGGTCGTCGGCCTCTTCTGCGCTCCAGCGCGACGCGAACCGGGTCACCATCTCCCCCGACGGCACGATGGTGCCTCCCAGCCCCTCGAGCATCTGGACCACCCCGTGCGGCACGCGGTCGAGGTAGGGCACCGCGTCCTTGGGGGAGACCTCCATGGCCAACCGCCTCCCCTTCACCAGCGGCGTGAGCGCCTCCTGGAGTTCCTGCCACCGGGCGTACGGCACCACCCGCCCGGGGAAATCCCGTAGAGGCGCGAGCTCGATCTTGTGCGCCACGGCCACCGGTTCCCCTTCGCGCGGCAGGAAGACGAAGAGCCGGCGCGTCCCCATCCCGCCGAGGCCCAGCACCCGGGCGGCCACCGGGTTGAGGCCGTGGAAGTCGAACAGCAGCCAGGCGTCAGCTCCCACCGCCTCCAGAGCAGCGCGTAGTTCCGCGCGATCGAGCGACATCATCGGTACCCTCCCACGGCGCTTGCGCGCCATTCACAGCCGTCGTCTCCGCGCGCGCGGCACCGGGTGTGCCGCACCGCCCCTTCAAACCTGGCCAGCGCCCGCAGCAGCTCGCCGAACAGCGCACCATAGAATCCGCACCCGGTACCCTCGGGGATCACGTCGAGCCCGAGCGGCGCGGGAACCTCTCCGTGCGCTTCGGCGTCCTCCACCAGGAGGTGTCCTCCCACCAGCTTGCGCGCCACCCGGTCAGCGGCCCGTATCCCCGCGCGGCGGCCGAGTCCGGCCGGCAATACCCCGAGCACCATCGGCCAGCGGGGAGCAGCCCGCCGTGCAGCTCGGCGCCCCGCGTCGGCGAACACCAGCGGCGCATCCGGGCGGCGGCCCACCAGCCGGAACACCGAAGTGGCCTCGTCCAGCTCGACGGCATGTCCGCGACCGGCGTGCCAGGCGTACCGCGCGATCTGCGACTGCACGGTGGCGCTCAGGCCCAGCCGCTTGCTCACCACCTCGCCCGCGAGCTCCTCGAGACCATCCTCGACCGGGGCATCGACGTTGCGGAGCGCTTCGAGCAGGCTGAGCGGGATGATCGCGGGGATCTGGGGAGTGGACACGAGGCGTGTATCCTAACGAAAGAGCGGGCAATGGTGAATAGGAGTGCGAAGTGCGAAGTGCGACGTGCGGGGAGCGCCAGGCGAGTTCCGTGGGCTGTCCGCGGCCACCCCGCATCCTTTGCTCGGCTCAGGACAGGCTTCGGACATCGCACTTCGCACCTGTTGCGCCTCGCGCCGCCGCCCGTGACCTTCCCCCCATGGCCGACGTCTCCACCTTCGAAGCCGAGGTCCTGCCTCAGCTCGACACGCTCTTTCGCGTGGGGCGCCGGCTCACCGGTGAGACGGCCGACGCGGAAGACCTGGTGCAGGAGACCCTGCTCCGTGCCTGGCGCGGCTGGGCGGGGTTCACCCAGGGCTCCAACGTCCGCGCCTGGCTCCTCACCATCCTTCGCAACACCTTCGTCTCCCGCTGGCGGAGCCGCAAGCGCGAGGGCACCTCGATCTCGCTCGACGACGCCGACCCCCACGCGATCTATCGCGCGGTCGGCAGCCAGGACCCCGAGGGCCATTTCTTCGAACGCGTCGTCGATGCGCAGGTCCTCGCGGCGGTCGAGGAGCTCCCCCAGGAATTCCGCGAGGCGCTGGTGCTGAGCGACCTCGAAGGCCTCCCGTACGCCGAGGTCGCGCAGGTCCTGGCCATTCCCATCGGGACGGTCAAGTCGCGGCTCTTTCGCGCCCGCCGTCTGCTCCAGCACCGGCTCCACGATCACGCCGTCGAACTCGGCATCCTCAAGGCCAAGCCATGACGACCCCGTTCGATTGCCGCCGCGCGCTCGAGGAGCTGCAGGACTGGCTCCGCCGCGAGGTCACCCCCGAGTCCACCGCCGCCATCGCGGAGCATATCGCGGCCTGCACACCCTGCCGGACCCACGCCGAGTTCGAGCAGCGCTTCCGGACGGTGCTTGACCGGGTCAGCGCGCAGGAGCGTTGCCCACCGGAGATCCGCGACCGGATGATCGCCGCTCTGCGGCGCGAGGCCGGCGGATGAGGCTGGACCCGTCCTTCGGCACCCTCTCCCGCTCCGGCGCGCTGGCGGCGCTCGCGGTCGGAGCCGCGGTGACCTGGGGCACGGGATGGTGGGGCGCCGCGGCGCTCCTCACCTTCTTCATCGGCAGCACCGGCGTCTCCCGCGCCTGCCCCGACCCCGCGGCCGAGCGGGGCGAGGCCAAGGGTGGACGTCGCGACGCCGGACAGGTCCTCGCCAACGGAGGCGCCCCCGCGCTCGGTGCGCTGCTCGGCCTCGCTGAACCGACGGTCGGACTCTGGGTACTATCCATAGGGCTGGCCGCCGCCGCCGCCGACACCTGGGCCACCGCCCTGGGCGCTACCTGCTCCACGGCGCCGCGCCACCTGCTCACCGGACGCCCCGTCCCTGCCGGCACCAGCGGGGGGATCACCCTTCGTGGGACCGGCGGTAGCATGCTCGGCGCCGCGTCGATCGGAGTTGTCGGCTGGCTCGCCACCCGAGATGTACGACTGCTCGTCACCTGCATCGTGGTCGGTACGGGAGGGATGCTCGTCGATTCCCTGCTCGGTGCCACGCTGCAAGGACGGTTTCACTGTCCTGCCTGCGACGTATCGACCGAAAGACCGTGGCACCGCTGTGGCACCCTGGCACGAGCGGTCGGAGGAATTCGATGGCTGACCAACGATGGAGTGAACGCGATCACCACCCTCCTCGCGACCGGGATGGGGTGGTGGATCGTCGCGTCGATGTCCTGATCGCGGGCGCGGGCCCGGGTGGGAGTTCGGCGGCGATCCAATTCGCGCGCCTCGGCCTCGACGTCGTGTTGCTCGACCGCGCCCGCTTCCCGCGCGACAAGGCGTGTTCCGAATACATGAGTCCGGAGACGGTGCGCCAGCTCGACGCGTTGGGGGTCCTTCCCGCGCTCGATACGGGCGGCGGCCATCCGCTCCAGGGGACCACCGTCGTCGGCCCCCGCGGCGCAACGCTCACCGGACTATTCGCGCGGGCCGGCGGCACGCCGTTCCGCGCCACCGGCCTTTCGCTCGCGCGCCGGGTGCTGGACGCGACCCTGGTCGATGCCGCGCGGGGGGCCGGGGCGGAGGTCCGCGAGGGCCATGTCGTCCGCGAGTTGATCTATGACGATGCGGCGGTGGCGGGCGCGGTGATGCAGCGTGAGGACGGCACCCTGCATACCATTCGTGCCGGCCTCGTGATCGGCGCCGACGGGCTCCGGTCCACCGTCGCGCGCCGGCTCGGTCCTCGGCGGCACGGCATTCCGGGACGGGTCGCCTTCGTGGCCCACGTGCGTGACGTCCGAGGTCTCGGCGAAGTGGCGGAGCTGCACGTCGGCCGCGAGGGATACGTCGGACTCAACCCCATCGGGGGCGGGGTCGCCAACGTCGCGCTGGTGGTCCCCCGACGGGTGGCGGCCGCCGCGAAGGGAGACGTCGCGTCCTTCTTCTATGAGGCGCTCGAGCGCTTTCCGGGGGTCGCAGGACGGGTGCGGCAGGCGGACGAACGCCGCCCGGTGCTGGTCACCGGCCCCTTTGCGGTGCGGAGTAGCGCGGTCACCGCCCCCGGTGCCCTGCTGCTCGGCGATGCGGCGGAATTCTTCGACCCCTTCACCGGCGAGGGGATCCACTCCGCGCTGACCGGCGCCCGTCTGGCGGTCGAGGCGACCGCAGGGTCGCTGCTCCGATCCGGTCGGGTGGGTGCGAGCGACCTCGCCGCGTATCGCGCCCTGCGGCGCCAGGCCTTCATCGGCAAATGGGCAGTGGAGCGGCTCATCGGCTGGGGGATGTTCTTCCCTGCCCTGTTCGATCGCGCCGTCGGCCGACTGGCGCATCACGGACTCGGCGACGTCTTCATCGGGGTGACGGGGGACATTCTTCCGGCCCGAACCGTGCTCACTCCTTCCTTCCTCCTCCGGATGATGCTGTGACCCGTCCCGACGTCGACCCCGCCGAGTTCCGGCAGCTGCTCGGGCGCTTCGCCACCGGGGTCACCGTGTTGACCGCGCTCGATGGTCTCGGGCGTCCCCACGGGATGACCGCCAGCTCGCTCAGCTCGGTGTCGCTCCAGCCGCCGCTCGTCCTCGTGGCGATCGAGAAGGCCGCCGTGATGCACCCGGTGATCCTGGAGTCGCTCCGCTTCGTGGTGAACATCCTCGAGGAAGGGCAGGAGACGCTCTCGCGTCGCTTTGCCCGGAAAGAGGACGACCGATTCGACGGCATCGGCTACACCGCCACCGCTGACGGCGTGCCGGTGCTCGACGGCGTGCTCGCGCATCTCGAGTGCGACCGGTGGGCGCTCCACGATGCCGGCGACCACACGGTCGTCGTGGGCCGGGTCACCGGTGGCGCGGCGCGCGAAGGCCGGCCACTCGCCTATTTCCGCGGCGGGTATACGGGGCTCGCATGAACAACGCCACCGGCACCGAGCTGCTCGACGATCCCGCCGCCGATCCGGTCGCGGTGCGTCGCTCGCTCGTCAACATCGCGCGCGCCAACCGCTGGTTCGGCGGAACGGCGGCGGTCCTGCATGGATTGTCCCGGGTCCTCGGGCGTACTCGTTCCTTGCACTCGGACGTCTCGCTCCTCGACCTCGGCACCGGCGCCGGCGACATTCCGGCCGCCGCGCGGCGCTGGGGTGCCGACCACGGGATCGCCCTGCGCACGGTGGGGCTCGAGCGCCTGCGCCCGGCGGCCCAACTCGCCCGATCGACCGCGCTCCCGCTGACGCTCGGCTGCGTGAGTGCACTCCCGTTCCGGACCGGCGCGGTCGACGTGGTGGTGATCAGCCAGCTGCTCCATCACCTCGACGCCGAGGCGGCCACGGCCCTGCTGCGCGATGCCGCGCGCGTGGCGCGACGCGGGGTGGTGGTCGCCGACCTGCTCCGCTCGCGGACCGCGGCGGCGCTCTTCGGGATCGCCTCGCGGGCGCTCGGTTTTGACGAACACACCCGGGTGGACGGCATCACGTCGGTGGGCCGCGGCTACCGGGTCGCGGAGCTCGAGCGGCTCTGTGCCGACGCCGGCGTGCGCGCCACCGTGACCGAGCGTCCGGGGTGGCGCGTGGTGGCCTGGTGGGTGACCGCATGATGCGCACCGTCGATACCCGGCTGATCGACGCCCCGCCCGAACGGGTCTTCGCCGCGGCGGCCGATGTGGAGCGCTGGCCCGAGCGCCTGGCGCACTATCGTTCTGTGCGCTTCCTCGAGCGGACCGGCGATCGCGGGGTGGTGGCGATGTCGGCCTGGCGGCCTTTCGGTCCGCTGAGGTGGCCGACGTGGTGGACCAGTGAGATGGTGATCGACCGGCCGAAGCGCGAGGTGCGCTACCGCCACATCCGCGGCGTCACCACGGGAATGGACGTCGTCTGGAGACTCGAGCCGCGCGGCACCGGGACCTTCGTCACGCTGGTGCACGAGTGGACCGGACCACCCTGGGGGCCGCTCCGACGGCCGGCGGCGGAGTGGGTCATCGGCCCGGTGTTCGTGCACGGCATCGCGTCGCGCACGTTGGCCGGCCTGGCGCAGCACCTTGAACGGAGCGGGAATGACTGAGGATCGGCGGGTGGTGATCACGGGGATCGGGGCGGTGACGCCGATCGGCACCGGCGTGGAGGGGCTGTGGGACGGCCTCCGCGCGCGGAAGTCGGCGGTGGCGACGGTGACGCGCTTCGACCCCGCACCGTTCCGGACCAGGATCGCCGCCGAGGTGCGGGACTTCCGGCCGCAGGACTTCATGGAAGGGCGGCGGGTGAAGCGGCTGGATCGCGGCTCGCAGTTCACGCTTGCCTCGGCGCGGCTGGCCATCGCCGACGCGGAGCTCGATCTCGCGGGCGAGGATCGTGAGCGCATCGGCGTGATGATGGGCAGCGCGCTCGGCGGCGTGAGCCACGCGGAGGCGCAGCACGAGGCGTACCTGCGCGGAGGGCTCCGGGCCGTCGATCCCGGCCTGGCGCTCACGGTCTTCACCGGCGCGGCGAGCTGCAACCTCGCGATCGAGTGCGGCCTGCAGGGGCCCAACAGCACCAACGGGATGAGCTGCGCCAGCGGCGCGATGGCCCTGGGCGACGCCTTCCGGATCATCCGCCGCGGCGAAGCCGACGTGATGCTCGCCGGCGGGGCGGAGGCGCCGCTCGCGCCGCTGACCTTCGGAGCGTTCTCGATCATCCGGGCGATGTCCACCCGCAACGACGACCCCGCCACGGCGTCCCGCCCCTTCGACGCCGGCCGCGATGGATTCGTGATGGCCGAGGGCGCGGCGGTGCTGGTGCTGGAGGGGCGTGACCGGGCGACCGCCCGTGGCGCACGGATCTACGCCGAGATCGCGGGCTACGGGACCACCAACGATGCCCACCACATGACCGCCCCGCGCCCTGATGGTTCGCAGGCGGCGCGGGCGGTGCGTCTGGCGCTGGCCGATGCGCACGTCGCCAACACCGAGGTGGGTTACGTCAACGCCCATGGATCCGCCACGCCGCTCAACGACCCGACCGAGACGCTCGCGCTCCGTCAGGTGTTCGGCGATCACGCCTCGCGGCTCGTCTTGAGCGGGACCAAGGGGTACTACGGCCACGCCCTCGGAGCCAGCGGGGCGTTCGAGGCGGCGATCTGCGCCCTCGCCAGCGCGCGCCGGTGGCTCCCTCCCACCGTCAATCTCAACGACCCCGATCCCGCCTGCGGCCTGCGCTACCTGCAGGGCGACGGGCTCGTGGCCGATCCCGAGCACCTGGTCAGCACCTCGTTCGGATTCGGCGGTATCAACGCCGCGCTGGTATTCCGCCGCGCCTCCGCGTAGATTCTCGGCCGTTCGCTTCCCCCCGCACAATCCAAGGGACTCCACCATGCGTCTCGTTCGACCCCTCACGGCCGAGTTCTTCGGCACCTTCGCGCTCGTCTTCGCCGGCACCGCGGTCATCGTGGCGGACAGCTTTCCCGGCGGCAAAGGGGGCCTCGTCGCCATCGCCCTCGCCCATGGGCTGATCCTCGCCTTCGGCACCACCGTCACCATGGGGATCTCCGGCGGGCACCTGAACCCCGCGGTGACCCTGGGCTTCCTGGCCACCAGGCGGATCGGCCTCAAGACCGGGCTCGCCTACATCGGTGCCCAGCTCGCGGGGGGGATCGCCGGGGCTTACGCCACGCGTTTCCTGCTCCCCAATAACGTGGGTCGACTCCTGAGCAACGGCGTCCCGACGATCAACAGCAACATCCAGCTCGGCGGCGCCGTGGCTCTCGAAGCGATGATGACCTTCTTCCTGATGTCCGCGGTGATGGCCACGGTGGCCAACCCCAAGGCCGCGAAGCACGGCGGTCTCTGGGTCGGCGTCACGGTGATCGCAATGATGCTGCTCGGTGGGCCCCTCACCGGCGCCGCGCTCAACCCCGCGCGCGCCCTCGGACCCGCCATCGTCTCCGGGATCTGGGCCGGCCAGGCCGCCTACTGGATCGGGCCGATCCTCGGCGCCATCGCCGCCGCGTTCCTGTGGGACAAGGTGCTGCTGAAGGAAACAGCGTAAGAGGTGAGCGGTAAGCGGTAAGCGGGGGGCTCCGATCGAAAGGGAGCCGTCCCGAACGCAGTGAGGGACCTACCGGCTTAGCCCAGTAGGTCCCTCGTTGCACTCGGGACGGTCCCATTCCTGGGGCCCGCTCACCGCTTACCGCTTACCGCTCGCCGCACTTCGTGCTCGCAGATAGAGGGTCAGCGAGTAGCTCAGGTAGATCACCGCGGCCACGATGTACGCGGCCACCATGAACTGGCCGTTCTGGGGGGTATCAGGCATCGGTCCCTCCGGCGTTCGCTTCGGCGTGGTCCTGCGCCAGTCCCAGTGCGTAGCGCATCGTCACCAGCCCCAGGTAGAGCAGGGTGAAGACCGCGACGCTCACCAGCAGCGTGCGCAGCATCTCTATCGGCAGGGTCGGCCCATCAGGCCGGAGCACGATCGGCATGGGATGGATGGTGCGATACAGGTAGACGCTGAGGTGGATGAACGGCACCAACACCAGCGCCATGATCCCCACCACCGCCGAGAATCTGGCCCGCTCGCGGGGGTCGTGCAGCGCACCGCGCAGCGCCCCGTAGCCGAGGAACAGGAAGAAGAGCAGCAGGGTGAGGGTCAGCCGCGGATCCCAGTCCCACCAGGTCCCCCAGATCGGCTTCCCCCAGATCGGTCCCGTGGTGAGCATCACCGCGGCGAAGGCCAGCCCCACCTCGGCGGAACTCGCGGCGAAGCGGTCGACCCGGGGCTCATTGAGGAGGAGGTAGGCCGCGCTCGCGAGTCCGCAGAGTGAGAACGCGACCAGCGCCCCCCATGCCGCGGGGACATGCAGATAGAAGATCTTCTGCGCCAGCCCCTGACTCGCCTCGACCGGGGTGTATCGGAGCGCCAGCAGGTAGACCCCCGCGCCGCCGAGCAGGGCGAGGAGGGTCACCACCCCGCCGATGCGGAGGAGGGTGCGCGCGCGCGCGATGTCGTCGGTCATTCGTCGATCACCGCCCCGAAGAGGAGAAGGCCAAGGGTCACGAACACCAGGTCGTACACGGCAAGGAACCTAAGCCACCCCACGACCTCGCTCAACGGACGACCCGAAAGCAGACGGGCGGTCGACTCCGCGGCCGCCGTGAGGGGCGGCACGAGGAAGGGGAAGAGCAGCACCGGCAGCATCAGCTCCCCGAACCGGGTGCGGACCGCCATCGCCGAGAGGAGGGTGCCCACCGCCACGAATCCCACCGCGGCGAGGACCAGGATCAGCGGCAATCCCCATCCGGCGGTCGTGACGGGGAGTTCGAAGAACAGCACCGACAGCGGCACCGTGACCGCCTCGATCAGGAGTACGAACGCCAGGTTGGCGAGCGCCTTGCCGAGGAAGAGCGCACCGCGCGATGCGGGGGCGAGGCGCAGCCCGTCGAGGGCGGCGTGTTCGCGCTCCACGGTGAAGGCGCGATTGAGCGCCACGACCGACGACCACGGACAAACCGTACCGCTTCTTGTTGATCCAGGCGTTCCACCTCCCCAAGGATTCGCTATATCTCCACCGGGCAGTCGACGGGCCCAAGGAGACCATGCTCATGAATTATGAGACGGTGAAACCATTGCTGGAGAATGTGGAATGGGAGCTCCATCGCGGTCCGCTGGCGACCTACGGTGACTGGCCGGTGGAGACGCGCGAAGAATTCACGCTCGTCGCGGCAGGCCGTTTACCTATCGTGCGCGAAGCGTGTGCGAGCGGCCGCTATAACGGCATCGTGCTGCTCGGCGGCGGCGAGCCGGGCTTCCCGGCTGCACGGGAAGTGGCGCGCGAATTCGGGATACCTGTAACAGCGTGCGCATTCTCGCAGATGCACGTCGCGACCATGCTCGGCAACAAGTTCAGCGTGATCGACCTGGCCGAGAACCACAACATGTATTACTACGACCTGGTGGTTCAGCACCGCTTCACTGAGCGCTGCGCATCGATACGCAATATCAATTATCCGCTGCCGCGTCCGCCCAACATGGGGCAATCGGAGGTGCATCTGGCGAAAAATCGCGCTCAGCGCGGCGAGCGCTCCGAAGTGGTGGAGGCGGCGCTGCGCGAATCGATTGCGTCTATCGAGGAAGACGGGGCTGACGTCATCACGCTGGGCTGCTCAGCGCTCTTCTGGTTAAAGCCCGTGCTGCAGAAACGTCTCACCGAGTTGGGCTGGGAAGTACCGGTGCTCGAAGGCTATAGCTGCGCAATCACCTTGTGCAAAAGTATGGTCGACCTTGGCGTGGATGCAAGCGGACTGGTGTACCCCAGCGCGCATCCCAAGAAGTGGCGTCGTAAAAAACTGTTTTAGGAATTCCCGACATGGACAAACCGACCGACTCGCGTCCTGTTGCGCTGGTGACCGGCGCCTCGCAAGGACTCGGTGCAGCAATCGCTTTGAGGCTCGCGCGTGACGGCTACGACGTGGCGGTGACCGAGCTCACCACCGAGCCGCTGCATGAGGTCGTCGCCAAAGTAAAAGCACTGGGTGGGCGCGCACTGCCCATTGCGCTCGACTTGCGCTCGCAACCCAGCGTTGAACAGGCGATGCGCTCAGCCGTTGAGGCGTACGGCACGCTCGATGTGCTGGTCAACAATGCCG
>JBDSIR010000055.1:0-5168 GCA_039917855.1 Gemmatimonadales bacterium
ACGTGAACACGCTGCAGGCGTTCAGCGGGGACGGGGCGACGAGCAAGAGCGGCGGCTACACCGTGCTGATGCCGACCACCATGGTGCCCCCGGCCGAGACGCTGTTCGTGATGGTCCAGGCCCGGGATGTCCTTGGCGATACCGGTGTGGTGTACGTCCGGCGCCTGTTGATCCAGTAGTGCGGCTCCATCGGCTGGTGGCGCGCGGGTTCCGCAATCTGGCACCGCTCGACCTCGAGGTCCCGGCGACCGGTGTCGCCCTCCTGGGCGCCAACGGCTCCGGGAAGACCAACGTCCTCGAGGCGATCTACTACCCGGTACTGTTCCGCTCCTTCCGGGGCGCGACCGACGCCGAGGTGGCCCGATTCGGGGGCGAAGGGTTCCACGCCGAGGTGGCCTTCGGCGATGGCGCGGCTCCGGGGTCTGCGGCGGCCACCTGGACTGCCGCGGGTCGCGAGAAGCGCCTGGTGGTCGACGGGGAGCAGGTGAAGACCCTGGCAGCGGCGGCGGGGCGGTGGCTGGCGGTGGCGTTCCTTCCCACCGACACCGGACTCGCGAGCGGGGCACCGGTGGAGCGGCGGCATTATCTCGACCGGATGCTCGCGCTGGCCTCGCCCGACTACCTGCGGTCGTTGGCGCGATATCGGCAAGGGGTATCGCGGCGGAACGCCGCCCTTCGCCGCGGGGAGAGCGCCGCCGCCCAGGCCTTCGAACCCGCCATCGCGGCGGTGGGGGCCCCGGTGATGACGGCGCGGCTCGGATGGGCCGAAGGGGCACGGAGGGCGTTCGCGGAGGAGTTCGCCGCGCTGGGCGAAGAGCTCGCCGCCGATCTCGCATACGTCGGGGATGCGAGCCTGGCCGATCCCGCCGCGTGGCCCGAGCAATTCCGCGCCGCCCGCGATCGCGACCGCCAGCGCGGCACCACCTCGGTAGGCCCCCATCGGGACGACCTCCGGTTGACGCTCGCCGGGAAGGCGCTCGGCCGCTACGGTTCGACCGGCCAGCAACGGAGCGCCGCGATCGCGCTCAAGCTCCTCGAGCTTTCCACCCTCCGCGCGGCGCGCTCGGAAGAACCGGCGCTGATCCTGGACGACGTCTTCGCCGAGCTGGACCGGGAGCGCCAGGCCCGCCTGGCCGACCGCTTGACCGGAGGCGGAGTGCGGCAGGTGCTGCTGAGCAGTCCGCGGCGGGAGGAACTGCCGAGCGAGTTGAATTTGCCGGTGTGGGTGGTGGAGGGTGGCGTGGTGAAGGGCGCCTAGCGCCTGGAGCCTGGAGAGGCACGGCGGGCGAGCGGTGCCGGTCATACCAGGTACGAGACCCAGAATCCGCCTCGCCAGGCGCAAGGCTCCAGGCGCGATGAGACGAGAACGCCCCAAGACCACCCAGAAACCCGTCCCCCTCGCCGAGGCGCTCAAGGCGTGGCTGAAGCGGAAGGGGCTGGTCAAGCGGATGGACCAGGCGGTGGTGGTGGAGGAATGGGCGTCGTTGGTGGGGCCCCAGATCGCCAAGGTGGCGGTCCCCGAGAGCGTGACCCCCGACGGGGTGCTCCGGGTCAAGGTCGCCACGGCGCCGTGGGCGAGCGAACTGCAGTTGATGACGCCCAGGATCATCGGGCGCTTGAACACCGGACGGCCGGGTCGGCCGATCACCGGGATCCGCTGGGTCGTCGGGGCTCTGGGCCCCGACGCGACACTCTGACCGACGGGCACGATGGCCAAGAGCGACGAGAAGAAGGCTTACGACGCGGGATCGATCACCGTCCTGAAGGGACTCGAGGCAGTACGGAAGCGGCCCAGCATGTACATCGGGTCGACCGGCGAGAACGGACTTCACCACCTGGTCTACGAGGTGGTCGACAATTCGATCGACGAAGCGCTGGCGGGCTACTGCGACACGATCACCGTGACGCTCCACGCCGACGGCTCCTGCAGTGTCGACGACAACGGCCGCGGCATCCCCGTCGGCATGCACCCGACCGAGAAGATGCCCGCGGTGGAGGTGGCGCTGACGGTGCTGCACGCCGGCGGCAAATTCGACAAGGAGAGCTACAAGGTCTCGGGCGGCCTTCACGGTGTCGGCGTCTCGGTGGTCAATGCGCTGTCGGAGCGGACCGAGGTCAAGGTCAGCCGCGACGGCAATGTCTACCATATGGGCTTCGTCCGCGGCGCGACGACCAAGAAGCTCAGCGTGGTGGGCAAGGCGAAGGAGACCGGCACGCTGGTCCGCTTCAAGCCCGACCCTGAGATCTTCCAGGTCCTCGAGTTCCGGTGGGACACCCTGGCCGACCGGCTGCGCCAGCTTTCGTTCCTGAACAAGGGGATCACGATCCGCCTTCGGGACGAGCGCACCGAGAAACTCCGCGAAGAGACCTTCTTCGCCAAGGGCGGACTGGTCGAGTTCGTGCAGTGGCTCAACCGCAACAAGAAGCCCCTGCACCCGAAGCCGATCGGGTTCACGGCCACCCGGGACGACGTCGAGGTCGACTGCGCCATCCAGTATGAGGACGGGTACAACGAGAACGTCTTCACCTTCGTGAACAACATCAACACCCACGAGGGCGGCACCCACCTCACCGGTTTCCGCTCGGCGCTCACGCGGACCATCAACGAGTTCGCCAAGGACAGCCCGGCGCTCAAGAAGTCCGACTTCACCCTCTCGGGCGACGACATCCGTGAGGGGCTCACCTGCGTCCTCCACGTGAAGGTGCGGGAGCCGCAGTTCGAGGGGCAGACCAAGACCAAGCTCGGCAACAGCGAGATCGAAGGGATCGTCAAGCAGGTGGTCAACCAGCACCTGGGCGAGTGGCTGGCCGAGCATCCCGGGGTGGCCAAGACCGTCATCGAGAAGGCCGCCAGCGCTGCCCGGGCCCGCGAGGCGGCCCGCAAGGCGCGCGACCTCGTCCGCAAGAAGAGCGGGCTCGACAGTGCGGTGCTCCCCGGCAAGCTGGCCGACTGCTCCATCGACGACCCCGCCACCTGCGAGCTCTTCCTCGTCGAGGGCGACTCGGCCGGCGGCTCCGCCAAGCAGGGGCGCGACCGGTCGTTCCAGGCCATCCTGCCCCTCCGCGGCAAGATCCTGAACGTCGAGAAGGCCCGCATCGACAGGATCCTGGCCAACGAAGAGATCCGGGCGATGATCATCGCGATCGGCGCCGGCGTGAAGGACGACTTCAAGCTCGACGACTGCCGCTACCACAAGGTCATCCTGATGACCGACGCCGACGTCGACGGCGCCCACATCCGGACCCTGCTCCTGACCTTCTTTTTCCGGCAGATGCCGGAGCTGATCGACGCGGGGTACGTCTACATCGCGCAGCCGCCGCTCTACCGCGTGGCCAAGGGCAAGGAAGTGTTCTACGCCTACGCCGAGCCTGAGCGGGACGAGTATGTGAAGCGCCTGAATCCTGACGGCAAGGCCAATATCATGATCCAGCGCTACAAGGGCCTCGGCGAGATGAACCCCGATCAGCTGCGCGAGACCACGATGGATCCGGCCCGCCGCACCCTGATGCGGGTCACGCTCGAAGACGCGGCACACGCGTCGCGGCTCTTCGAAGAGCTGATGGGCGACGAGGTCGAGCCGCGCCGGCTCTTCATCGAGCAGAACGCCAAGTACGTGTCGAACCTGGACGTGTAGGCGGCCAGTGGGCCAGTGGGCCAGTGGGCCAGTGAACTAGTTTGGGGTCATCCCAAGCCTTGTCCTGAGCGCAGCGAAGGAATCGCGAGGGGCCTACCTAGTTGAGAGTAGGTCCCTCTCCTGCATTCTTCCTTGATCGCCTGCCCGGGGAAAAGGTCAGCGTGCCTCGGCGCGGCGCCGCATCCGGCCCACGAAGTAGAGCACCACCCCGAGGGCCACCATGACCAGGCTCGAACCGACGATCTTCGTCACCGTGAGGACCGGCGCAGGGTCCTCGGCGGGGGGAATGCAGGCCAGGACGATGCTGATGACCACGGTCACGAACCCCATCGTGCCGAGGAGCACCGCGACCGGCCGGCCGCCCGGCGTGCGCCGGACCCCCGGGTCGGCGGGGAGCCACTGCACCCGGATATAGGCCAGGTACATCATCGCGTACGGCAGGAAGAAGGTGATGATGGCCATGTTCACCAGGATCCCGTATGCACCCCGGACCGTGGTCCCGGCCTGCCCCATCACCACGAACAGCGCGGCGATCACCGTCTGAGTCACCAGGGCGAAGGCGGGCGTGCCCCAGCGCGGATGGAGCCGGCCGAAGGCGGCCGGGAGCGCCCGGTCGATCCCGGCGACGAACGGAAGGCGCCCGCACGCCGCGAGCCAGGCCCCCACGCCGCCCAGACTCCCCACCGAGATCATCAGCGCGGCGACCGGCGTGACCCCGCCCAGCCCGATCCGGACCGCCGTTCGGTCGATCGCCTGCATGATCCCCTGCAGTCCGGTCGCCTCGTCGGCCGGGAGGGCGATGAGCGTGGCGAAGGTCCCGAGGACGTAGATCGCGGTGATGATCACGCCCGACGTCATGACGGCCCGCGGGATGGTGCTCCGCGGCTCCTTGATCTCGCCCCCCATCAGGGAGGCCGTTTCCAGCCCTCCGAACGCGAACGCAAGGGTACTCCAGAAAGCTATGTCCTTGAAATGCCAGCTGGGCATCAGGGTCGTGGAGGTGAAGGCGGTCGCGGCCCCGAACTGCCACCAGGCGATCCCGCCCATCACCACGAGCAGGGCCACCGGGACCCAGGTGGCCCACGCGCCGATGTTGTTGAGGTGGCGCCCGATGTCGAGACCGATGACGTTGAGCCACATCGCCACGACCAGCCCCACCAGCGCGAACACGATGAAGTAGACCGGGTCGGACGAGTGGGCGAGCCAGCGTGCGCCTCCCATATAAAGGAAGTTGCCCGCCGCGAAGTAGAGGAGCCCGGGAAGGTAGACGAGGTTGCTCGCCCAGTAGAGCCACCCGGTCAGGAAGCTCGGGAACTCACCGAAGGAGATCTTGGTCCAGAGGTAGATCCCCCCTTCCTCAGGATACCGGCTGGAAAGCTCGAGCACGGCGAACGCCGACGGGATGAACATCCCCACGCACGCCAGGGCCCAGATGACCAGCGAGCTCGGCCCGGCGGCGGCGGCGCTGGCGATCCAGCGCGGGCCCACGATGGCCACGACGTAGAACAGCACGACGTCGCGGAGAGTGAGGAC
>JBDSIR010000056.1:0-18612 GCA_039917855.1 Gemmatimonadales bacterium
GGCTGATCCCCTCGAGCAGAAGGACGTAGGTCGAGTGCTCGAACACCGACCCGTGACCCTGCTTCAGGATGTTCGTCAAATATTCGGCCGTCGATCGCTCGGCCGGGTTGTGCTGGCTCATGTAACAGAGCCGCCCGGCGAACTCGGCGAGCTTCTCCCCGTCGGTCCCCGGGTCCTTCCAGTGCACCGGCATGTGCGCCGGCTCGTGGAAGACGGGGTTGGCGAGGAGGGTGACGGTCGGGGTGTAGATGCGTTCCATGGGCGGCCCGTGCGAAGTGCGAAGTGCGATGTGGTCTTGGGGGGGTGGTCCGGGTGCGTCGGAGGAAATGCCGGAGATCGAGACCCCGCACTTCGCACCTCGCACTTCGCACCATCGATCAACTGTCAGCGAGCTCGAGTCTGTCCCTGCCGTACCCACCCGTCACTTCGATCTCCCGCAACCCCCGCGCGATGTCCCCGGGGAGGGCCGCCGCCTCGCCGCCGACCTTCAGCCGGCGGATCGGGTCGTCCACGGGGCCTAGCTTGATGCCGGGATTGAGGATGCCGACGGGATCGAAAACGTCCTTGACGCGGTGGAAGAACGCGACGACCTCCGCGCCATAGATCCGCTCCAGCAGTCCCGAGCGGAGCCTTCCGTCCCCATGCTCACCGCTCGGCACTCCGCCAAGTCTGAGCACCGCATCGGTCACATCCCCGTAGAGGCCCCGAAGAGCGTCATCCCAATCAGGTCGGGACAGGTCGGCCATCGAATTCACGTGGATATTCCCGTCCCCGGCGTGCCCGAAGATAACGACCTCCACCCCCCACTCGCCTGCCGCTCGTCGCACCGCCAGGACGTATTCCCCCAGCCGCTCGACCGGCACGCAGCCGTCCTCGATGACCTGCAGCGATCGACGTCCCGGCTGGGCGGCCAGGATCGGGCTCGCTGACTTCCGGAGGTTGAGGAGGGCATCCAGCTCGGCAGCAGTGAGGGCGAGATGCGGCTCGGCGCCGGTGCGAAGTGCGAGGTGTGAAGTGCGGGTCGCCAGGGCGGTCACCTCCTCAGCGCTCTCCCCCTCGAACTCCACCAACACCACCCCGGCCTCGGCCCCCGTCAGGCCGAGGGAAGCGGCGGCGGGAGTGTCGCGCACCATCTGGAGGAAGCTCTGATCCAGCAGCTCGGCCGTGCTCGCCCCCTGGGCGATGAGCATCGGGACCAGGTCGCCCAGGTCCTCGAGCCGCCTGAGGGTGAGCCGAAGTCCCGCGCGGTGGGCCGGGATCGGGTCAAGCCGCCAGGTGGCGGCGGTGACGACACCAAGGGTCCCTTCGGCACCGATGATCAGGTCGAGGAGGTCGCCGCTCGCGAGGTAGTGGTCGAGCGCGTAGCCGGTGCTGTTCTTCCGGACTTTGGGGAAGCGCAGCTCCACCTCGGCCCTCTGGGCCGCGGAAAACTGCAACGCCGCCTGTAGCTTGGCCCTCCGGGCCGAGGAAGCATCGGAGTCGTCTGCCGCGCTCCCCTCGGCCCGGAGGGCCGAGCTACCTCTGCGCCGCAACTCCACCATCTCCCCGCCCCCCATCACCATCTCCACTCCCTCCACCCACCGCCGCACCGATCCATACTTGAGCGTCCGGGGGCCCGACGCATTGGTCCCGATCATCCCGCCCACCGTCGCCCATCCCCCGCTCGATGGGTCGGGAGGCAGCCGAAGGCCGAACGGCTCCGCCGCTGCATTCAACTCGGCCAGCGTCACCTGGGTGCCCGTTCGGATGGTCCGCGCCGCAGGATCGACCGTGAGCGGGCGTTCCGCCAACCCGGTCAGGTCGAGGATCACACCATCGCCGACATTCCCACCCGCCATGGCACTCCCGGCCCCGCGCGGGATGAGTGGCGTGCGCGTTTCGGCTGCCCACCGTACCAATGTCGCCACGTCGGCGACGTCGGCCGGGCGGGCGATCGCGGTGGGGATGATGCGATAGATCCCCGCACCCTCCGCATAGGCGGCGCGGGCCCGGAGATCGGTGCGAAAGATGCCCCGGATCGGGGGAACGGTGGCCATCGGTGCGATCAGCGCTCCGCGCGCGCCAGGGCGCCATAATAGGCACGCACCAGTCCGTTGCTGGGCGCCACGACCCCGGTGGCGAACAGGGTCCGCTTCACCGCGCCCCGGGTGATCTTGAGCTTGTGGCCACGATCGAGCAGCCGCGGATCGCACTCCGCCAGCCGCAGGGTCCTGATGGCGAGATAGAGGGCGATGAGGCAGAACATCCGGATGCCATATTCGCCACGAGGCAGGGTGGTGCAATAGGTGAGGGCGTCGTCGAGGTGTTGTCGCGCCTTGGCACTGAGCACCCGGACCACCTCCATCGCCTCGGCGCGGCGCTCGGGACGGAGCAGATCCTCCGGCCGTACCCCGAACCGCCGGCAGAGCTCCGCCGGGACGAAACTCCACCCGCGGTCGCGGTCCACTGTCACATCCTTGATGATGTTGGTGAGTTGGAGGCCCAGGCCGAAGCTGGTGGCCAGGGCGTCGAGCCGAGCGCGGCGCTCGGCGTCGATGTCAGTGGAGTGGAGGGTGAAGAGGCCGGTAAGGAGATGACCCACCGTGCCGGCGACGAAATAGCAGTAGCGGTCGAGGGAGGCGATATCGGGAAGGGTGAAGAGTGCTCCCGCCGTCTCGCGCGTGCGCGCAAACTCCGCCATCCCGTCGCACATCTCGCGCACGTGGGGGCGGATCCGGTCGCGCATCTCGGGGGGCAGGCGCCGGAAGGCGGCCAGCGCCTGATCGGCGTCCCGGGCCAGTTGCTCGTCGTCGCTTCGCGAGGGGGCGAAGGCGGCCTGTACCCGTGCGGGGGTGCGATCGGTGCTCAATCCATCGCGGAATTCATCGAGCAGCGCGCTCTTGTCCGCTGCCGAGAGGGTGGGGGAGTCCTCGATCGTGTCGGCGATGCGACACAGGAGGTACGCCACCGCCACCGGGTGCTTGAGTCGGCGGGGGAGGAGGCGGATGCACAGCGCGAACGTGCGCGACACCTTAGGCAGCGTGGTCGCGACCCACTGGCGCTCCGCTTCGGGGGAAAGCGCCGCCATCTAGTGCCGATCGCCCCCGTCGAGGTGGGCGCCGATCTCATCCTCGACCACCTTGATCACCCGACCCACCCGCGCATAGATCGAATCGGTGGCGGGCACGGGACGTTCCAGCCGCCGCGCGGGGACCGAGGGGTCGGCCATCTGGCGGAACACGAGCTCGATGACGAGCAGCGCGTCGCCCTGCCGCGCCGGCTCTGCCCACCCGCGGAGCTTCACCACGTCGGCACCCAGGCGCTGGCTGCCGGTCGGCTGGAGGGTCCGCGCGTCGAACCAGGGGGTCTCGAGCCAGTTGTCACGCGCCACCAGGTGCGCGATCGGGAAGCTGTCCGCCACGAGGGCGCGATGCAGGACCGCGAGCGCCGCGGGACGCTCGCCGATCACTTCGATCGTCCGGGCTTCGGGGAAAGGAGTGACGTCAGGCCGGGTGGTGCCGGGGTCGCAACTCTGGCAGAGGCCCAGGCCAGCGACCAACACCAGACGAGAGCGGAGAGCGGAGAGCCGAGAGGTCAGTTCAGTCCTCACTTGATCTCCATGGGCACCGGCTCCTTGCCCGACCAGTCGTAGAATCCCTTCCCGCTCTTCTTGCCCAGGTCTCCCCGCGCCGCCATCGCCGTGAGGATCGCCGGGGCGCGATGGCGCTCTTCGTCGAAGGCGTGGTGGAAGATGTCGGCGATCCGGACCACCGTGTCGATCCCCACGAAGTCGAGGAGCATCAGCGGACCCATCGGGTGGCCGGCGCCGAGCTTCATACCGGCGTCGATGTCGACCGTGTTGGCCACCTTCGCCTCGGCGGCGCGGGCCGCATCGAGGAGATAGGGAACTAGCAGCCGGTTCACGACGAAGCCCGGGGTGTCCAGTGCCAGGACGGGGGTCTTTCCCATCGCGCGGACGAGTGCGACAGCCCGCTCGACGACCGTCGGATTGACGCGATCGGTGCGCACCACCTCCACCAGGGCCATCAAGGGCACCGGGTTGAAGAAGTGGAGCCCCAGGAACTCCTGCGGCCGGTCGGTCACTTCCGCCTGCTCCCCCACGGAAAGGCTCGAGGTATTGGTCGCGAAGATGGTATCGGGGGGGCAGAGCACGTCGAGCTCTTCCCAGAGCGCCCGCTTGGCCTTCAGCTCCTCGACGATCGCCTCGATCACCAGGTCGGCTCCGGAGGCGTCGCCGACCTTCTCGGCGAATCGTATCCGTGCCGCGATCCCGGCCGAGTCGGTCACGATCCCCTTTTCGGCCAGCTTCGCCAGCGACTTGGTGATCCCCGCCAGCGCGCGGTCGCGCTGCTTGGCATCAGGATCGATCGCTACCACGTGGGCCCCCGCGGTGGCGCAGACCTGCGCGATCCCGGCGCCCATCTGGCCGGTGCCTATCACTGCAATGGTCTTGAAAGTCATATGATGCATCCCGAGCAGAGCGAGGGATCTGCCGTCCCTGTCGCGTAGGGGGCCACCGGCCGAGGCTCTGCGGGCAAGATCCCTCGCTCCGCTCGGGATGACACAGTCGCGTTGCGTCGTGCGTTCCTTCGTATCCGCCTGTCCGCCTGTCCGCCTATCGACTGCTGATCGCCTTCCGGACCTCGGCGAGCACCGCGCCCACGATCGACGCGCCCGGTCCGATCTGCGGTGGGGGCTTCACTTCGCCGCGTTCGACCCGATCGAGGGCGCGCTCCAGCCCCATCTGGGTGCGCTGGTATACCGGGGCATAGCGCCGCAGCACACCCCATCCGAGTCCGAGTCCCAGTGGGATCGGGGCGAGGGCCAGGAACGGGGCGCCGAGCACCCCGATGACTATCCCTGCCGCCAAGCCCAGGGAGGCGAAAGCCGCCGCGCCGCCGATGAACTGTCCCCGCGCCTCGCGCACATCCGCCTCGATCGTCACGTGAACGAAGCCCGGTTCGAGCGGGGTGACCGAGGCCGAGACCGAGAGCGCGCGGGCGAGCATGAAGGGCTTGGTCCCGCCGCCCAGGATCGCCTTCGATCGACGCATCGCGGCATTGAACCCCTTGAGCGGCTCCCACTGGATCCGGCCGCTGCTCTGGCGCGCCACGGTGAGAAGCTCCTCTTCCTCCATGTAGTCCACGAAGGCGCGCTCGATCTGCGACGCTCCTCCGCGCACCACCCGCATCGCGGCCAGGGCCGCGGGACCGGCCGCGCGGTCCCAGAAGCCGTCGAGGCGCTGGGCCGGCAGGCGGGTCTGTTCCTCAAGTACCGCCTGTTCGAGGAACTTCCCCGGGATACCGACGTCGCGGCCGAGTTGGAGGAGTTCTTCCTTGTTCAGCTGCTCCCCAGGGTCGCGCTCCCCCGCCTGCAGCTCAGCGGCGCGCTGCAGGATCCGGTCGAGCTGGGCGCGGTCGAACTTCGACGGCAGGGATGGCATCGGGCTACTTCGGCTCCGGGGTCGCGGCGCGCGAGATCTGCGGGAGCGAGAACTCCGGCTTCACCCCCGGCAGTACCGGCACCAACGATTCGGTCCCCTTCCGCCCCGCGAGGAACGGCGTGAGCAGCTCCATCGGGAGCGGGAAGATCGTGGTGGAGTTGTTCTCCGCCGCGATCTCGGTGACGGTCTGCAGGTAGCGGAGCTGCATCGCTCCCGGCTCTTGTGCCATCACCCGCGCCGCTTCAGTGAGGGTCTGCGACGCCTGCAGCTCGCCCTGCGCCGCGATCACCTTGGCCCGCCGCTCCCGCTCCGCCTCGGCCTGCCGCGCCATCGCCCGCTTCATTTCCTGGGGCAGGTCGACATCCTTGACCGCCACCTGGGTCACCTGGATCCCCCAGGGGTCGGTGTGCTCGTCGATGATCCGCTTCAGGATCCCGTTGATCTTTTCGCGGTCGGCCAGCAATTCGTCGAGCTCCACCTCGCCGAGCACCGCCCGGAGCGTGGTCTGGGCCAGCTGGCTCGTGGCGTAGAGGTAATTCTCGATCTTCACTACGCTGAATTCGGGATTAGCCACATGCATCTGGAGGACCGCATTGACCTTCAGCGTGACGTTGTCGCGGGTGATGACATCCTGCGGCGGGATGTCGATCACCACGGTGCGGAGCGAGATCCGCCGCATCGTCATCAGGAAGAGCGGCAGGAAGACGAGCCCGGGCCCCTTCACCCCCGAAAAACGGCCCAGCCGGAAGGAGACGCCCCGTTCCCACTCGTTGAGGATGCGGAGCGAGCCAAGGACGTAGACGGCGGCGATGATCGCAACAATGAACAGGGGTCCCATCGGTATCTCCTCAGGCGGGGAAGGCTTCGATGATCACGGCCGCGCCCTGGCCGCCGCCGATGCAGGCGGCACCGAGACCGAGCGGCCTCTTCGACCGACGCAGCGCGTGGAGCAAGTGGGTGGTGATGCGGGCGCCGCTGGCGGCCAGCGGATGACCCAGCGCGATCGCGCCACCATCGACATTGGTGCGGGCGCGGTCGAGACCCAGGCTCTGCTCCACGGCGAGGTATTGGGCGGCGAACGCTTCGTTGATCTCGATCAGGTCGACGTCCTTGAGGGTCCGGCCGGCGTCCGCCAGCGCGATCTTCGATGCCGGGACCGGACCGATCCCCATGAGGCCGGGATCGACTCCCGCCAGACCCCAGCTCACCAACCGGCCGAGCGGCTTGAGCCCGGCGGCCTTGGCCACGTCGGCGTGCGCCAGTACCAGCATCGCGGCGCCGTCGCTGATCCCCGAGGCATTCCCTGCCGTCACCACCCCGTCCTTCTGGAACACCGGTGCGAGCTTGGCGAGTCCTTCAGCGGTGGTGTCGGGGCGGCGGTGCTCGTCGTCGGACCAGGGCACATCTTGTTTGGTCTTGCGATCGCGGAGCGGGAGGGGAGTCACCTCGTCGGCCATCCGCCCTTCCTTCCACGCCGCCGCGGCCGCCTGCTGGCTCCGGAGCGCATAGGCGTCGCACGCCACCCGCGAGATCCCGTACTCCACCGCGAGTGCCTCGGCGGTCTCGGCCATCGCGCGGCCGCACTGGGGATCTCGGAGCGCTTCCCAGAGGATATCCTCGAGGGGAGGGCTCTGGCCGAAGCGATATCCCCAGCGGGCGCCGCGGACGACGTGCGGCGCCTGGCTCATCGACTCGGTGCCACCGCAGAGGACCACTTTCGACTCGCCGAGGAGGATCTGCCTCGCACCCTCGATCACCGCCTCGAACCCCGAGCCGCAGAGGCGATTCACCGTCACCGCCGGGGTCTCGATCCGGCACCCGGCACGGAGCGCCACGTGGCGGGCCAGATAGATCGCATCGGCCGAGGTCTGGAGCGCGTTGCCGACGATCACGTGGTCGACCTGGTCGGCGGGCAGCCCGGCGCGCGCCAACGCCGCCTTGGCGGCGTGGACGCCCAGGTCGGTGGCGGTGAGGTCCTTCAGGGCGCCGCCGAACGTGCCGAAGCCGGTGCGGACAGCGCTGAGGAATACGACGTCGGAACGGGCGGCGGGCATGGCCTAAAGATAGCGGAGGGCCCGGATGCAGGTGCCCGGACCCTTGATGTTGAGGACCTTGACCGGCCCTAGAAGAACTGCCCCACCCCGATGCGAAAGGCAGGGGCGTTCGCCCCACTCGACGACGCTGCGGTGGGTGTCCCGGTCGAGGGCCCGATCCGACTGCCCACTTGCTGGATGAGTATCGAGGTCTCCAGTTGGGTCCCCCCTCGTCCGGCGCGCCGGTAGTTCAGGGCCACGTACAGGCCTGCGCCGAGTTCATAATCCCCGGCAGGATCAAGGAAGGGGTCGCCCGTCCCGCTGCTGATCCGCGACGCGAAGCGGACCACGACCCCACCGTTCACGGTCGGTCCGGGGCGCAATATGGGGCCCAGGATCCGCAGCCGAGGCTCGATGAAGGCGAACGTGAGTTTGCTCCGCGCGCCACCCATCTCATATGAGAGGCCGAAGACGCATCCTCCCAAGCGATCGAACACTCCTGAACCGCCCCGAAAGGCGACGCACGCTTCGACCACTCCCCCATTGTCGGCGTAAGTGAACTCGCGATCGATATAGGCGCCGTGTGCCCCGAGCCTTCCGATTACCCCCACTTCCAGGCCCGCTGCCTCCGTCACTGGCTCCATCGGCGTGGTGGCCGTTCGTTGCTCGATCCTCCACAACTGGAATCGCGTCGCCGTGCCAGAGACCCCGCCGACCTGGCGGAACTCGATCTCGCCGTCGTCGTTGGGGCTCAGTTCAAAGTCGGTTCGCCCAGTGGCATCGGGTCCTGAATTCACATACCGGACGAAGGGGACCTGCTTCCCTTCGTAAGAGCGCATCTCGAGCACGATATTCGGCTCCGAGAACTGCACTCGGTAGATCACCCCGCGCTGGAGGAAATACCGGATCGGGTCGAAGCTTCCCGGGTGGAAGGTGAAATCGGCCAACTCGACCCATACTTGCTCGGCGGCCGAGACCCGCGTGCGACGGGTGCCTTCCTGGGAGGCTGCGGGGGCGGCGACGAGGAGCGTGAGGGCGATCACGATCGAGGTGCGGACAACGCTGAGGAATACGACGTCGGAACGGGCGGCGGGCATGGCCTAAAGATAGCGGCTCGCCCGGGCGGAGCTATTCCTCCGCGCCGACGCCCGCGCCGCAGGCGACACAATGCTTCCAGCCGAACTCCACCTCATTGCCGCATTCGCTGCAGCGGATGAAGGTCTGGCTCTGGCCACAATGGGGGCAGAAATTGATCTGACGCCCTCCCGGGAGGAGGCCGCCGCAATACCCGCATCGGGTGCCCTCATCGGGGACGGAACCGGTGTTGAGCGGAATGACCCCACCCCGTGCGCCGGTGTTCGCATCGACCACCCACGGCACTCGTCCCGTCTCGATCACCCCGGGGTCCTCATCACTGTCCTCGTCTCCCTCACGCGCCTCACGCGTCTCCAGCGCCTCTGGACTCTCAGGAGGCGCCCACGCCGCCTCGGGGCCCGGGCCGAGCGCCGCCGCCAACTTCGCGGTAGCGAGAGTGACCTCCGCACCGCCAAATTCCCTCAGGAGAGCGGGGTCGGGATTGCTCCCGCGGAGTTCCGCGGCGGAACGCTCCGCCACTTCACCCGGGCGCACGTCGACGTACCCGCCCTCGCCGCTCAGCAGCCGCAGGATGAGCAGGTCGTAGTCCTCGCTGGAATCGAGTCCCAGATCCGCCCGCGAGGTCCGGTACGGCACGATGGAACGCACCAATTCCGCCACCGTCAGCGGGCGATGAAGCCGCGCGGGATCGATGGCGATGAGGCCGTCCACCAGACGGCGAAAAAGACGGTCGAGGTCGGTCACGGGGATGCGGGGAGGTTAGGCACCGCGAGCGAAGGCGTCAAGCAACCCACGGAGGATAGATGCGGTCCTGGATGCTCCCCCTCGCCCTGCTGGCCGGCGCGGCCCCCCTCGCGGCGCAGGCCGATTGTACCTTGGGGCACCTCCCCGCCGACTCCAATGAGGCGGAGATCTTTCGCATCCGCGGCGTCTCCACGGTCTTCGCCCGGGCGGCTTCACCCATGGCGCTCCGGCCCAAGGCGATGCTCCTGATGTTCGACGTCAGCACCCTCTCCGAGATCGATGCCGCTACCGCGACCCCGACCTACTGCCGCCCGGGGAAGCCGGCCGAGAACGTCAACTTGATGGCGGTGCTGCCCCGTCCCCGGGTGATCTTCGGCCTGGCTGACGGGTTCACATTCGAGGCGAGCTGGATCCCCCCGATCCGGGTACACGGAGTGAAGGCGAATCTCCTCGGGGTGGCGCTCGCTCGCTCCGTCCCGGTGGGCATCGGCCTCCTTTCCATTCGTGCGGCCGCCACCTTCGGCGAGATCCGTGCCCCCATCAGCTGCACCACGGCCCAGATCGCCGAAGATCCGCTTGCTCCCGGCTCGAGCGAGTGCGCGGGAGGCGCCGAGCCTTCGGACGATCACTACAAGCCCAACAGCTACGGAGTCGACCTCGCCTATGGCTGGCCCGTCGCCCGAGGGCGACTCCGTCCCTACCTCGGCGCCGGCGTGAACTTCCTCCGCCCCCGCTATCAGGTCGACTTCACCGATCGCTTCGACGTGAAGCAGGGCCAGAAGGTCGAAGGGAATTTCACTCGGCCGGGACTCTTCGGTGGGGCCACTTGGATCCCCTCCGCACGGCTCGGGCTCACCGCCGAGCTGTATGCCGATCCGGGGACGGCGTGGACTGGTCGGCTGGGGGTGGGGTACGGGGTGAAGTGAGTCGGGAGTTCGGAGTCGGGAGGGGTGGAACAGAAGGGGCCGCGCCGATGGCACGGACCCTTCTTCTGCACCCCTCCTGACTCCCGACTCTCTACTCTTTCAACGCCAGCGGTATCTCGTCGCCGCCCCGCACCCGCGCCTCGAGGTTGAGGAACGCTTCGTCAGGGTCATACCCGGCGTATCGCTTCTTCTCCCGCTCCTTGACGAGCCACTGATCGAACTCGCTCGGCACCCCGCCCTCGCTCGCGGTCTGCTCCTTGGCGGCCCTGACGGCAAGGTCGTTGGCGTATTCGTTCTTCGGGTGTCCCTGGTGTCCGCGCACCCACGCCCACTGGGCGTCGTGCAGGCGGAGCGCCGAGTGCAGCTCCCGCCACATTTCCAGGTTCTCGATCGCACCGGCCTTCCGCCGCCACCCCTTCGCCACCCATCCCGGCAACCACTCGCGGATCCCTTTCACCAGATACTCCGAATCGGAGATCGCAAGGAGCGAGAGCCGGTGCCCCTTGGCGGCCAGTACTCGGAGCAGCGCGGTCGCACCCGCCAGCGCCATCCGGTTGTTCGTGGTGTCGGGGCTGCTCAGCCAGAAGTCGCGCCGCTCGATCGCGTCCCCGTGCCGGAGCTCGATGATGCCGCCCGCGCCCCCCGGTGTGGCACGCTCCTTCCCGTTGCCGAGGCACGATTCGTCGAGATGGATGACGGCGACGGGGGCAGTGGTCATGAGAGGAGGTAGAAGTCGTCGATCTCGTCGAGCACGAAGGTCAATTCATGCCCCGACATGGGCACCAGGGCCACGACCGCGTCGCGCGTCCCCACCGTCGTGAGCCGACGGGCCACGACGACGTGCTCCGATCCTCGGCGCATCAGCGAGATACGGAGTCCGTCGCGCACGGCGCGTTCAAGTTGATCCATCCGGGCGGTGGTCCAGCGCATGGTGGAAGATAGCCGACGAGCTGACGAGAGCGACTTCGTCATCTCATCAACTCGTCAGCTCGTCAGCTTCCTCATCCACCGACACGCGATCCAGCTCCGCTCGTCGCTCCCGAACCCGCCATCTGCTTCCTGTCGCGCCGCGAGCGCATCGGCTCCCTGCCGCAGCGCCCGTTCCGCATCGGCACCTTCCACCGCCAGGAGCGCCTGCCCGACGTGGAACAGGTCATCCGCGCCCCAGGTGCCATCGCTTCGCTGCACCGCCGCAAGGGCCGCGGTCAATTTGGCGACAGCGGTCGGGTAGTGCACCGCGTCCGCGGCGAGGCCGTGGAGCGCCGACGCGCGGCGAGTGGCGCCGTGGAGCCCGGGACCGCGACGTGCGAGGTCGTCGAGCCGCCCGCGGACGGCGGCCACATTCTGCCGGTGCGCCTTCGTCAGCGCTCGGAGCGCCAGCGCCTCGCCGGCGAGGGCTGCCGCATCAACGGTGTCGATTGCCGCGCCGGTCGGCAGCAGGAGAGGGAGCGGGGGTGGGACGGGCTTCTCGAGCGCGCGGAGCAGGGCATCGACCCGCGTTCCCGGGATCGGGCCAAGGTCCATCAACTCGATCGCCCGCCAGGCGAGTGCGGCCAGGTGGGCATCGCAGGGCGCGACCGCAGCCTCTGCCGCGAGCGCATCCTTCAGCGCCGGGTCGCCGGGATCTGGCGCGCCGAGCATGGCGCGCACCAAGAGCGCGGGGCGCGAACGTCGCCCCCGTGCCCACGCGGCGAGCTTTGATATCACAAGAGGAGCGAGAGGACGGCGCCTGCACCGAGGATGCGAAGGGTCCCGAGCAGCATCGGGCGCCACGCGTCGCTCACGGTCGGGATCTCCGCGCGGTGCCGCCACCGTATCGGCCCCTCGACCAGGAGGCCGATGACCGCGAAGAGTAGCCACCAGGCGCCGTGGCCGAGGGAACCGAACCAGAGCGCCGCGAACAGGGTGAGGCCCAACGCCTCGATCGCGTCGGCCCCGAACTTGAGCCGGGCGGGGTCGTGCGTGATCCGGCGGACGGTCAGCGCCCAGATGGCGAACCAGGCGGCGACCCCGAGGGTCCCGCCGACCAGCCGGAGGAGCGTCACCGTCGAGCGGCCTGGTCGAGCGAGTCGTGCGACATCAGGACCCCGCTCAGCATCACGCGGGTGATGCGCCTCGTGTTGGCGATGTCGGCCCGCGGGTCGGCGTCGAGCACCACCATGTCGGCTACTTTGCCTGGGGCCAGGACGCCGATGGAGTCGGCGCCGATCAGCCCCGCCGCACGGCTGGTGGCCGCCATCAACGCGTCCAGCGGCGTGAGTCCTGCCTGCACCAGAAGCGCCATTTCTTGGTGGAGGCTCGCGCCCGGGATGATCATCGGGTTGGACGCATCGGTCCCCGCCACGATGGAGCCCCCCGCGGCCTGGAATTCACGCAGGAAGAGATCCTGCTTCGCTCGTCCGGCCCGGAACGAAATGAAGCTCGCCGCGTCCCACCCGGCGCCGGCGATGAAGTTGGGGAGGTCCCACTCCGCCTTCACGCTCTGCGGCACGTAGGCGAGGTCGGCCGAGGTCGTCACGGTGGGGTCGTCCAGGCGGCTCCACACTTCGTGCAGCACCAGCGTCGGGACAAGGGTGACGTGGAGCTCGGCCAGCTGGCCCGCCACGCGTGCGAGCGCGGTGGAATCGAGCCCCGCCCACGCCTGCTCGAACAGGGTCCACCCCGCGAAGTAGCTCTTGCGATGGGCGGCATAGAACCGGTCCGCCGGACCGATCGCTTCGGGGATGCCGGTGAGGTGCTCGATCCCCTTCACCCCGAGCCGCGCGGCCGAGACGGCATCGACCAGGCCGAGGTGGGCGGTGACGGGAATGTTGAGCGTCGTGGCTTCGTCGACGATCGCCTTGAGCAGCGGCGGGTTGATCCGGGAGTAGACCTTGATCACCGGGATGTTGGCCACGGCGCGTTCATCCACGACGCGTCGCGCGGCATCGGCGTCGCCGACACCGATGGCGCCGGGGAGAGTGGCGGGTTCGCCGTCGATCGCCGCGCCCGCGATGTACAGGTGGGGCGAGCGGATCGCTCCGAGCGATACCTCTTCGTGCAGAGCCGCGATCGATTCCTGCGGGTGGTGCAGGTCGCGCACGCTGGTCACGCCGAAGGCGAGGAAGCGCGGAAGCGACCAGCGGTCCACGTGGGTATGCGCATCGATCAGACCGGGGATCACCCACTTGCCCGTGAGCTCGATCCGCTCCGCCGAGTTGGGAATGTCGAAGCCCGCCCGCGGCGCGATGGTCTCGATCTTGGTGCCGCGCACCACGATGACCTGGTCTTCGAGCACCGGGCCGCCGGTCCCGTCGATCACGTTCACTCCAACCAGGGCGACCCGGTCCTTGGTAGGCGCGCCGCACGCGACCAAGGCCAGGGCGCCGGCCATGAGCAGGCGACGCAGGTCGGTCGTTCGACGTGTGTCCATGAAGGCTCTGCAGAACAGGAGGGTGCGCATCGGGGTCGGGTCGGGGAGCAGCGAGGGGCGCGGTGGTCCGCGCCCCCTGCCGTTCCGTTCGGTCTCGCGCCTACCGCCGCTTCTTCTTCCCGGTCTTCTTCTTGGCGGCCTTCTTGGCGGGCTTCCTCTTCGCGGCCTTCCTCTTGGCCGGCTTCCGGGCGCTCTTCTTCTTGGCCGCCTTCCTCTTGGCCGGCCGCTTGGCGCTCTTCTTCTTGGCCGCCTTCTTCTTCGCCGGCTTCCTGGCAGCCTTCTTCTTCGCCGCCGGCTTCTTCTTCGCCGGCTCCGATACCGGTGTCCACGCCGGCGCCGGCGTCGGTTCAGGCATGCTCGGCATCGGCGCCGGATCCATCCACCCCGCCCCCGACCAACCCATATCCATATCGTTCAGCTCGGCCATTGTTCAGTCCTCCGAGTGACTGCGGCGTGCCCCGCCGCGATGGTGACGGGCATCCCTGCGCCCGCAAATGCTCACGTTATAAGTTGCACTCTCACTTCCGTTCTGCAAGCGGCCCCCCCGGGACCAGCTTCCCTCGGCCCGGCTGCGACAGGTGAGTGATTCCTAGCCGTCTGGAAGCTTCAAGTACCCAATGTACTCCTAAGTTGTTATTTTTCATATACTTGCGAAGCCGCCTCCACTTTCCTGGGCCAGTGCTACATTATATAGAAGGTGCGCCCCAGCCCATGGCCGTGGTTCCCCTCCCCTGGATCGCTTGGTCCAGCGGCCCATGTCATTGCCTGACAATAGGTTGCATGGTGTCGGGGCAATGGGCATATTTCGGGTGGCCGTTCTCCGGCTTCCTCAATACTCGACCAGGTGCACGCTATGCTTCAGCTTAGCCGACTCGTGACCGTCGCGGGCGTCCTCTCACTGCTGGCCGGCTCCGTCGCCGCCCAGGCGGTGAGCGAACTGCAGGTCTCGCCCGAGAACCTCACGTTGCGGGTCGGTGAGCGGAAGTCACTCTTTCCCGCGGCCTTCGACCGAAGCGGCAACGTCATTCCCACGGCCCGCTTCACTTACCGCAGCACTGCCCCCACCATCGCCAGTGTCGACGCCGACGGCGCCGTCGTGGGTCGGTCGGCCGGTACCACCAACATCGAGGTCCGCGCGGGTACCCGGTCGGTCTCGGTGCCCGTGACCGTGAGCGGCGGGGCGGGTGGCGGCGCCCAGCCGGGAGGCTCCGCCGGCCTCCCCAGCGCACCGAGCAACACCAACCGCATCATCATCGACCCGGCCACGATCTACCTGGTGCCGAGCGAGAGCCAGCGTCTGACGGCGAAGGCGATCGCCGCGGATGGTAGCGTGTTGGGGCCCGTCACCGCCACGTGGCGGAGTCTCACCCCCGGATCGATCTCGGTCGACTCGTTGAGCGGGAACGTGGTCGGGCTCGCGGGCGGTGCCGGCACCATCGAAGCGCGCCTGGCCAACGGCCTGAGCGCCACGGCCCCGGCGCAGGTGAGCGCGGTCCCATTCGAGATGCAGCGCAAGTCGATCGGGCTGTCCCCCGATGAGATCGACACCGTCCGCGTCGTGGTGCCCGCCCAGAACGGACGCCGGCTCGAGGCGGGACTCACCTTCACGTCGACCAACCCGAACATCGTGCAGGTCGGACCCACCGGTGTGATGCAGGCCCGGGCGGCCGGTCAGGTCGAGATCATCGTCAACGGCTACTTCCAGGAAGCGCGTGTCCCGGTGACGGTGCACCGCCCGATCGCGTACTTCACCCTCGAGCCCGCGCCAGCCGATGGTCCCATCACGGTGCCGATCCGCGGTTCCCGCGTCGTCAGGGGACGCGCCGAGGCGGCCGACTCCACCCCGATCCCGGAGGCGCCCCTCCGTTGGGAGGTCGCCGATTCGAATGTCGCGAGCTACGACGCGGCGTCCGGGCGGATCACCGGCAAGAAGCAGGGCACCACCACCCTGATCCTCGGCACCCGCGGATACCAGCCCAAGGTGTGGACGATCAATGTCGTGCCGGGCGTCATCGTCCTGGCGCACGAACGGATCGGGATGAAGACGAACGACACCCTCACGATGGGGACCCGGCTCAAGGACGAAGGCGGCACCGACTTCGGCGCGGCACCCGACCTCGTCTGGAGCAGCGATCGCCCCGAGGTGGTGCGCGTCGGCCCGACCGGTCGTCTCGATGCGCTGACCCCCGGCCACGCGACGATCGTCGCGGTGGCGCCATGCTGCCGACCGGACACGCTGGACGTGATCGTCTCGGGTGACATCCTGATCACCTCGGATCGCAAGCTCCGCGGCACGCCGGGCCTCTACCAACTGAACCTCGCGCGGCCGGATTCGATGCTGCCGCTCTTCACCGACACTCGTCAGCTCTTCGCGCCGGCGCTCTCGCCCGACCGGCGGCGGATCGTCTTCAGCGCCACCGCCGACGGCCGCAATTACGACCTCTGGCTGGCGGACGCGGATGGCCGGAACGTGCGCGCACTCACCTCGGACTCGGTGCCGGAGACCACGCCGTCCTGGACCCCCGACGGTCAGCGGGTCGTGTTCACCATCACGAGCCGTCGGGATGGAGACCAGATCGCCGTCATCAATGTCGACGGCACCGGCCGCCGTGTGCTCACGGTCCCGCCCGCCAACGCCGAAGCCCCCGTGGTCTCCCCCGATGGACGGTGGGTAGCGTTCATCGGGACCAAGGACCGCAAGCTCGACGCCTACGTAGTGGAGCTCTCCGGTGGCCTCGCGCGGAACGTCACCGCGACCCAGGAAAAGGAACTGCAGGTCCGGTGGATGCCGAACGGGGACCTCGTGACCCTCGTCGAGGCCGCACGCGACAAGGGATTCCAGGTGGTGCGGATCGCGCAGGGTACCAACGCGCGCACGGTCCTCGCCGTGACCCCCTATCCCATCAGCGCTTTCGGGATCTCGCGGGATGGAGCGACGCTGGCCTACGTCACCACCGAACCGCTCGAGAACGTCCGCAACCAGAGGACCAAGACGGTGCTCTACGTTCAGTCCGTCGCGGCCGGCAGCACGCCGACCGCGGTCCGCACCCCGGTCACCGAGACCATCGGCTTCCCCACTTTCTAGTCCACAAGCGGGAGGCGGGGCCACGATGCGCGCCCTCGTACTCGTCGCACTCGGCGGCCTCGACCGTCTGCAGCTGGCCGATATCCCCACCCCCGTGCCCCCGGCGCCGGGGTGGGTGCACGTTCGGGTCCGCGCGGCCGCGCTCAATCGCCTCGATCTCTTCGTCGCCGACGGCGTGCCCGGGGGCGCTCCGGTCCTCCCCCACACCGTGGGTGCGGACGGCGCGGGATCGGTGATCGCGCTGGGCGACGGCGTCACCGGTGTGGCACTGGGCGACGAAGTGATGTTCGATCCCGGCGTCAGCTGCGGCACCTGCGCCGCCTGCGGTGCCGGCGATGAACCCTCCTGCGAACACTACGGCATCCTCGGCGAGCACCTTCCCGGTACCATCGCCGAGGTGGTCGCAGTGCCGGCCGCGAACCTCGCCCCGCGCCCTCGCGGATGGTCGTGGGCCGAGAGCGCCGCCTTCTCGCTGGCAGCACTCACCGCCTGGCGGATGCTCGTGACCCGCGCCCGCATCCGCAGCGGCGAGACGGTCCTCATCTGGGGCGCGGGCGGCGGCGTGGCCCAGGCCTGCATCGGGATCGCCAAGCACTTCGGCGCCCGCGTCATCGCCACCAGTTCCTCCGCCGACAAGCTCGCGCTCGCGCGCCGCCTCGGCGCCGACATCACCATCGACCACGCGGACCAGGATGTCGTGGCGGAGGTGAAGGCAGCGACCGGTCGGAAAGGGTGCGAGGTCGTGGTCGACAGCGTAGGACAGGCCACATGGGACCGGTCGCTTCGCTGCCTGGCCCGCGGCGGTCGGCTGGTGGTCTGCGGCGCCACGAGCGGACCCGCCGCGGCGTTCGACCTCCGCCGGCTCTTCTGGTACCAGTGGTCCATCCTCGGATCCACAATGGGGAGCCGCGCCGAATACCGCGCCGTGGCCGCTCTTGCCGCCCAGGGCCTGCTGAAACCTGTCGTCGACACCACGGTCCCGTTCGAGCGAGCCCTCGACGCCTTCCACCGCCTCGCCTCCGGCTCCCAGGCAGGCAAGCTCGTCATCGAGGTCTCCCCATGAGCGATCTACTCGACCGCCTCCGCGCTGGACTCAGCTCCCTGGGTGGGGTCCTCCCCGCCGCGATCATCGCGCTCATCATCCTGCTCGCCGGCTACCTGCTCGCGCGTCAGGTCGAGCGCTTCATCGACCGCATCCTGGAACGCCTCAACTTCAATCGTGCGGCCGACCAGAGCGGCCTGACCGCTCCCCTGGGCCGCGCCACCGGGCGCGGCGTCGACCCGGTCCATGCGGTCGGGCGCCTGGTGTTCTGGCTTGTGATGCTGATGGTGATCTTCCTGTCGAGCGCCGCCTTTGGGCTCGACCGGCTGAGCGAGATGTTCATGGTGATGCTCAACTTCATCCCCACCCTCGTGGCGGGGATCGTGATCATCATCCTCGGCATCATCCTCGGTGAATTCCTCCGCGGACTCATCCTCGCCTCGGCCGGTACCGTCGATGGGGTCAACACCCTCGCCAAGCTCGCCAAGGCCACGGTGGTGCTCATCGCCGTCTTCATGGCGATCCAGCAGATCGGCGTCGCCGAAGAGATCGTCACGACCGCCTTCACCCTGATCCTCGGCTCCATCGCCCTCGCCGCCGGCCTCGCCTTCGGCCTCGGCAACCGCGAACTTGCCGGCGAGATCACCCGCCGCTGGTATGAACGAGGGCGCCTCAGACCCGAGTCGAAGAAGCCGGCGTTCGAAGAGGATGCGAAGCCGTAGACGGCCAGTGGGCCAGTGGGCCAGTGGGCCGGTGGGCCGGTGGGCCGGTGGGCCGGTGGGTACGCAGGAAGGTTGGAACGAAGCGGGGGGTTCCGATCAGATTCGGAGCC
>JBDSIR010000057.1:0-42332 GCA_039917855.1 Gemmatimonadales bacterium
CCGCGCCAGGAAGTCCTCGCGGCTCACGCCAGCGGCGGGATCGTGGGTCGCCACATCGTGCAGAACCACGCCCTTCTCGACCTGTTCGTGCCAGCGCCCGACATAGGTCCGTCCGGACTCAGCTTCGAGCACCACGGTGATGCCGTGGAGGTCGTCGTGCCCAGGATGGAAGACGTGGCCGGTCATCAGCGCGCCGCCGGCTCCGTCGAGCAGTACTTGTCGAACGCCGCCGTCAGGTCCGCAGCTACCTGCTGCGGCCCCCGCCCCTCGATCATGTGCCGATGGACGAAGTGGACCACCTCGCCGTCCTTGAGGATGGCGATCGACGGACTCGACGGTTGGTACTCGCTGAAGAAACTACGCGCTCGCTGGGTGGCCTCGGTGTCGACCCCGGCGAAGACCGAAACGATCTTGGCCGGCTTGGCTGCGTGGTCGAGGGCGAGGGAGAGCGCCGGACGGGCACCCGCAGCCGCGCAGCCGCAGACCGAGTTCACGAAGACCAGCAACGTGCCTTCGCCGTGACCGAAAACGGCATCGACGTCAGCGGGGGTCTTGAGTTCCTGCACGCCGAGCCGGGTGAGCTCTTCGCGCATCGGGCGGACCATCATTTCGGGGTAGGCCATTTCTGCCTCGGAGTCGGTAGTCAGTAGTCGGTAGTCGGTAGTCAGTAGTCGGTGATCGGTGATCGGTGGTCGGTGATCGATGAGCTACCGACCACCGACGACCGACTCATTTCAGAGCGTCGCGCAGCGCGTGCCACGCGAGGGTCGCGCACTTCACGCGGACCGGGAACTCCGCCACACCCGCGAATATCG
Organism: Gemmatimonadales bacterium; assembly: GCA_039917855.1. GTDB lineage: Bacteria > Gemmatimonadota > Gemmatimonadetes > Gemmatimonadales > GWC2-71-9 > CAMLHU01. Next base: position 816 of record JBDSIR010000057.1, read on the forward strand.
CGAGCTTGCCAAGGGTCTTCTGCGGGTCGGCGGGAGGGGCTGTACCGGTCACCAGCCCATGGAAACCGGTGAACAACCCCTCCACTTCGGCGAGGGTCTTACCCTTTACAGCGGTCGTCATCAATGAGGCCGAGGCCTTGGAGATCGCACAACCGTTGCCGGTGAACTTGATGTCGGTGATGCGCTCGTCTTCGACCTTGAGCTCCACTCGCACCTGGTCGCCGCAGAGCGGATTGTACCCTTCCGCGCGACGGTCGGCCCCTTCCAGCGTCCCGAAATTCCGAGGGCTCCGGTTGTGGTCGAGGATGAGGCTCTGGTAGAGCTCCTGCAGCTCTGACATCAGGCGAACATCCGCTTGGCCGCGACGATCCCATCGGCCAGCAGGTCGACCTCGGCCCTGGTGTTGTAGGCCGCGAACGAAGCCCGGGCGGTGGCCGGGACGCGGAGGTGCCGCATCAACGGTTGGGCACAGTGGTGCCCAGCCCGAATGGCCACGCCGTGGCGGTCGAGTACCGTGCCGATGTCGTGCGGATGGATACCCGCCAGAGTGAACGAAAGCACGCTGACCTTGCCCGGCGCATTCCCGTGGACAGTGAGGTCGGAGATCTGCTTCAGGCGTTCGGTGGCGTACGCGAGGAGATCCTGCTCGTGGGCCTCCAGCGCGGCGCGATCGAGCGCCATGAGCCATTCCAGCGCGGCCCCGAGTCCGAGCGCCTCGGCGATCGGCGGGGTCCCCGCTTCGAAGCGACCTGGGGGCGGCGCATAGGTGATGCGATCGAATCCCACCTGCTCGATCATCCCGCCGCCCCCCTCGTATGGCGGCATCGCCGCGAGGAGTGCGGCCCGGCCGTACAGGAGACCGATGCCGTTCGGGCCGTAGAGTTTGTGGCCGCTGGCCACATAGAAGTCGCAGTCGAGCGCCTGCACATCGACGACGAGGTGCGGCGCCGCCTGGGCTCCGTCTATCACGACGATCGCCCCCGCCGCGTGGGCGAGGTCGGCCATCCGCCGCACCGGGGCCACGGTACCGAGCACATTCGACGCGTGGGCGAAGGCCAGGACTTTGGTGCGGGGACCGACCAGTTCCGCACCGGCGTCGAGATCAAGGGAGCCGTCGACCGTGAGCGGCACGACCTTTATCACCGCCCCTGCCCGTTCGGCCAACCGGACCCAGGGGACGATGTTGGAGTGGTGTTCGAGGGTGGTGAGGAGGATCTCGTCGCCGGCCCGGATGTTGGCGTCGCCCCAGGCGCGGGCCACGAGGTTGAGCGCGCTGGTGGTGCCATGCGCGAAGACCAGATCGTCGGCGGAGGGGGCGTTGAGGAATCGGGCCGCAGTGGCCCGGGCGGCATCATACGCTACTGTGGCCTCGTGACTCAGCGTATGGACTCCGCGGTGCACGTTGGCGTGCCCCTCCACGTAGTGACGCGTCATCACGTCGAGCACAGTCTGCGGCACCTGGGCCGTGGCGGCGTTGTCGAGATAGGCGACAGGGACCCCCGCGACCTGGCGGGCAAGGATCGGGAACTGTGCCCGGATCGCCTCCACGTCGAGGGTGACCGTCGCGATGCTCATCCCAGCCACTCGCCGAGAAGGGCCTCGAGCTGGGTCCGCACCGGCGGGATCGAGAGACTGCTCAAGACCTCCGCCGCGAAGGCATAGGTGAGCATCCGGGTGGCAAGGGTGGGGCCGATGCCGCGGCTCTCGAGGTAGAAGAGCGACATCTTCTCGAGCCGCCCGACGGTGGCACCATGAGTGCACTTCACGTCGTCGGCGAAGATCTCGAGCTCGGGTTTGGTGTCGACCCGCGCCCCATTGGAGAGCACGAGGTTCCGGTTGGTCTGTTTGCCGTCGGTCTTCTGGGCCTCGGGGGTCACGTAGACCTGCCCATTGAACACCGCGTGACCGCGGCCGTCGAGAACACCCTTGTAGAGCTCGCGGCTGGCGCAGTTGGGCTCGCGGTGCTCGATGCGAGTGTGGTGATCGATGAGTTGATCGCCGCGCACGAGATAGAGTCCATTGAGCACCGCCTCACCGCCGGGGCCTGCAAAGACGGTCCGGATGTCGGTGCGGCCGATGGCGGAGCCGATGGCGGCGGAAAAGCCGTAGTAACGCGCATCGCGCGCCTGTCGAGCGGCCAGGGCGCCCACGTGCCAGGCACCAAGCCCTTCGCGCTGCACCTTGTAGTGGACCAGCTCGGCGTTGGCGCCGACCACCGACTCGGTGACCGGATTGACGAAGTAGGCGCCGTCGTCGAGCCCGACGAACTGTTCGACCACTTCGGCGCGCGCCCCGTCCTCGAGGATGATCAGGTTCCGGGGGTGGGCGACCGTGCCGGCCGCGCCTCGTGCGGTGACGAAGAGCAGGTGCACGTTGGATCCGAGGTCGATCCCGTTGGGCACGAAGAGGTAGGCGCCCTCGGTCGCGTAGCTGGTGTTGAGCGCGATGAAGGGATCGGTCGTGATGTCAGCGAGCGCGCCAAGATGTTTTTCGATCCGCTTGGCGTGCGCCGGATCGGCCAGTGCGGCCGAGAGGGGGAGGACGGCGACGCCGGCCGGCAGGGTGGGGGTCAGCGAGAGCGCCGCATCGTAGTGGCCGTTCACGAAGACCAGACGGACCCCTTCATCGGAACCGAACACATATGGGGCGATCGCTCCCGGCGTGAGCGTGGCCGCGGAGGCCGGCGTGAAGGCGGCGTTGGCGATCGGCGAGATATCGGTGAAGCGCCACGCTTCTTGTCGCGTGTTCGGGAAGCCGACCTCGGTGAAGTGCTGCAGGGCGGCAGCCCGCCGCGACGCGAGCCAGGTCGGCGCGGCATCCGGGAGAGGGGCGGGGAGGCGTTCGCGGGTCGCAAGCGTCACGCCCGGGCCCCCGCGATCGCACTGTCCTCGAGCCACTCATAACCCCTGGCCTCGAGCTCGAGCGCCAACTCCTTGCCTCCGGACTTCACGATGCGGCCCCCCGCCAGGACGTGCACGAAGTCGGGCACGACATGATCGAGCAGGCGCTGATAGTGCGTGACCACGATGGTCGCGGCATCGGGGCGCTGGAGCTTGTTCACGCCGTTGGCCACGATCCGGAGGGCGTCGATGTCGAGCCCCGAGTCGGTCTCGTCGAGAATGGCGAGCTTGGGTGAGAGGACCGCCATCTGGAGGATCTCGTTCCGTTTCTTCTCACCGCCCGAAAACCCGAAGTTGACCGCCCGCTGCATGATCTCCGGGCCCCACTCCACGATCTTGAGCTTCTCTTCCAGCAGGTCGATGAAGTCGATCGGATCGACCTCTTCCTCGCCGCGGGCCTTCCGCTGTTCGTTGAAGGCGGCACGGAGGAAATAGGCGTTGGTGACGCCGGCGATCTCGACCGGATACTGGAACGCGAGGAAAACGCCGGCCTGCGCGCGCTTCTCCGGCTCGAGCGCGAGCAGGTCCTGTCCCAGGAAGGTCACCGACCCGCCGGTGACCTCGTAGGACGGGTGCCCCGCCAGGACCTGCGCGAGGGTGCTCTTGCCGGAGCCGTTGGGTCCCATGATGGCGTGCACTTCCCCGGCCTTCACGGTCAGGGAAATGCCCGTCAGGATCTCTTTGTCGCCGGCCTTGGCCGTCAGGTTCTTGATCTCGAGCATGGACTGCCTGGTCATTGGTCATTGGTCATTGGTCGAGGGTCGTCCTATCGCCCACATCGGAGCGACCAACGACCATCGACCAACGACCGGGTATCACCCGACGCTGCCCTCGAGGGACACGCCGAGCAGTTTCTGGGCCTCCACCGCGAACTCGGTGGGGAGATTGAGGAACACTTCCTTGCAGAATCCGTTCACGATCATCGAGATCGCGTTCTCGGTGTTGAGCCCGCGGGCCTTGAGGTAGAAGATCTGGTCCTCCGCGATCTTCGACGTGCTGGCCTCGTGCTCGAGGGTGGCCGTGGGATTCTGGATATCGATGTAGGGGAAGGTGTGCGCCCCGCACTTGTTCCCGATGAGCATCGAGTCGCACTGCGTGTAGTTGCGGGCGTTCTCGGCCCGGGGCAGCACCTTGACCAGGCCGCGGTAGGAGCCGTTCCCGTGCCCCGCCGAGATGCCCTTCGACACGATCGTCGAGCGGGTGTTCTTCCCCACGTGGATCATCTTGGTGCCGGTGTCGGCCTGTTGATGATTGTTGACCACCGCGACCGAGTAGAACTCGCCCACCGAATCGTCGCCCTGGAGGATGCAACTGGGATACTTCCAGGTGATGGCCGACCCGGCCTCGACCTGGATCCAGCTGATCTTGCTGCGGGCGCCGGCGCACTTGCCGCGCTTGGTGACGAAATTGTAGATGCCGCCCTTGCCGTCCTTGTCCCCCGCGTACCAGTTCTGGACCGTGGAGTACTTGATGGTGGCGTCATCGAGCGCCACCAGCTCGACCACCGCGGCGTGGAGCTGGTTGGTGTCGCGCTTGGGGGCGGTGCACCCTTCGAGGTAGCTCACCGACGCGCGCTCTTCGGCGACGATGAGGGTGCGCTCGAACTGGCCGACGTCCGCGGTGTTGATGCGAAAGTAGGTCGAGAGTTCGAGGGGACACTTGACCCCCTTCGGGATGTACACGAAGGAGCCGTCGCTGAACACGGCGGCATTGAGCGCGGCAAAGTAGTTGTCACCGTAGGGCACCACGCTGCCGAGGTACTTCTGCACCAGGTCGGGGTGCTCGCGCACCGCTTCGCTCAGGGGGCAGAAGATGACCCCATACTCGGCGAGTTTGGCCTTGTAGGTCGTGGCGACCGATACGCTGTCGAAGATCGCGTCGACCGCGACGCCGGTGAGGAGCTTCTGCTCGTTGAGCGGGATGCCGAGCTTGGCGTAGGTCTTGAGCAGCTCGGGATCGACCTCGTCGAGGGAGCCCAGCGGCTTCGCCGTCCGAGGCGCGCTGTAATAGCGGATCGCCTGGTAATCGATCGGGGCGTACTTGACGTTGGCCCAGTGCGGCTCGGTGAGGGTAAGCCACTTCCGGTACGCCTTGAGCCGCCACTCGAGCAGCCACTCCGGCTCGTCCTTCTTGGCGGAGATGGCGCGAACGACATCCTCGCTGAGCCCGGGCATGAACGTGTCCGCCTCGATCGGCGTGACGAAGCCGTAGGCGTACTCGCGATTGACCAGTGTTTCGACCGACGTGTCCATCGATGCTCCTCCCACCCGCTGCGGGGATCGCGCGGGATGTGGGCTTTCACCAGAATCCGAATTGTAGGTTCCAAAGTCGGGATTGTCAATCGATAGATGTTACACGAGGAAAAACGCCGGTCGAGGGGGATCCAGGGAGCTGGCGGGGGGGCAATAAGATCGGTTCACGCGCCAGTCTGCAACCAGCGCAATAGTACTAGTTGTGATTACAACTACTAACCTTTACTGAGGCGCGAACGACATCCGACCCCTATATTGCCGAGACCTGTTTCGGGGGCTTAAATGACCATCCACCGCATCCGCCTTCTCGGCGACCCGGTCCTGCGTGAGCGTTCCGAGCTGATCGCCAAGCCGCGCTCTGCGGCGGTACGGGTGATCGCGGACGACCTGCGGGACACCCTGCGGGACTTCCGGGAGCGACATGGATTCGGGCGCGGGATCGCGGCGCCGCAGATCGGGGCGCCGGTACGGATCCTTCACACCGAGATCGACGACACGCCATGGACCCTCATCAACCCGGAGATCCTCGACATCGGGACCGAGGACTTCACGGTGTGGGATGACTGCTTCTCGATCCCCGACCTGATGGTGCGGGTGCAACGGGCCCATCGAGTGCGGATCCGGTGGCAGGATCTCAAGGACGAGACCCACGAGACCGACCTTAGTGGCGACCGCGCCGAGTTGCTGCAGCACGAGATCGACCATCTCGACGGGATCCTGGTGGTCGATCACCCCTACGGCCTCGACCCCTTCTGTCTTCGGGCCGAATGGCAGCGCTACCACTCGACCGAAGAGCGGTATGGAACGCCGGCGCAGCGCCAGCACAACTACGCCACGCCGATCTCGGGACTGCTTTGAGGTCGGTAGTCGGTAGTCGGTCGCGGATGCGTATGCTGTGAAGGCCCCTCACTGTCGGCGAGGGGCTTTCTCTTGCCCAACATCGGCTACCGACCACCGACTACCGACGCCCGATCAGAACCACCGCCCCACCCTCAGAAACACCTGATCCCGGTAGTCGCCGCGGACATTGGTGGCGCCGTACTCCAGACGGACCGGCCCCAAGGGGGTGGGCCGGATCCCGAGGCCTACGCGTCCGCCGACCAGCCATCCCTCGCCGCGAAAGAGAGCGCGCGCGGCCCCTGGACTCTCCATGCGGGCGTCACCTACCGCGACCTCGACGACAACCCGCAATGACCCGTCGAGCTGATAGCTGGCGCTCGTCTCGACGAAGGCCTCGTGGTCGCCCCGTCGCTCCAGCAGGTGGAGGCCCGGAAATCCGTCGGAGCCCCCGAGTGGGAAGGTCAACTGCGGGGGGATCTCGTCACCTTGGATGGTACCGAAGCGGAGTGCTGGGGTAACGATCCAGCGGCCCACTTCGATCGGCTCCTTCCACTGGAGGGCCAGGCGCTGAAATCGTCGTGAAGCGTTGATCTCGATCGCCGAGAGGATCTCTCCATCGTCGGTGGCACGCTGGGCCGCGAAGATGCCCCCGAGGGCCTCGTGGCCGGCATTGCTGGTATCGGACCAGGCCCGCGCCTCTCCGGCGAGCCGGAACAACCAACTGCCACCGACCTGCCACTCCCACCCCATCGTTCCGACAGCCTGGGAGATCTGCGGCCGAGCGAAGCGATCGCCCTCGGTCGTGAAGAAGGGGATCTCCTCCTGTCCGGCGAAGAACCCGGCAAGCAAGGAGGGGCGCCCCAGCATGCTGATGCGACGGCGTGCCGCCCCCTGGATGTCGCGCCGCAGGCCGCCGAAGGTGACGATACCGGTGAACTCGAAGGTACGCGTGACGGGATCGCGCAGCACGGCGCCGGTCCACATGCGAGCGCCGAGTTCGGTGTCGAAGGCGATCCCCACGCCTACCCCTCCGGCTGGCGCGCGATGCACTTGCAGGTCGAGCGCGATCCCGCTGTCTTGCGGGGTGGGGTTGAGCCACACGGCGCGGAAGCGCCCGTCACGCGCGAGGGCATCGAAACCCCGTCGCAACACCCTTGGCTCGATGAGGACCCCTTGGGCGAGACCGAGGGTACCGAGGAGCTCCTCGAGCTCGCGGCGCTTGAGCTCCGGCACCGTGAGGCTGACGACCCGGAACGCCGTGGTGTCGGTTGCGAGCGCGGGTGCGGGGCCGTGGGGCAGGCAGGTCCCCTCCGCCGTGAGGGCCTCGCGCGCGGTGCGCGCGCCCCGACTCACCAACGTGTCCTGGGCGGAGGCGGTGAAGTCGAGATTCCCCACCCCCGTGACGTCGGTCGAGATCAGGACGTCGCCAGCAATGGCGGAGTCGGCGCTCTGGGAGAAGAGGTAGTCGATCAGGGCTGTGGCGACGCTGAGCGGGGATTCGAAATCCACCATTCGGGACGGACGGCGCACCAGATCGGAGATGATGAGGCGGGTCGCACCGAGCTCGCGCGCGACACGGATCGGCACGTTCGCAACGAGCCCCCCATCGGCCAGGGTCCGGCCGTCGATCCGCACCGGCTCGAAGAGGATTGGGATCGCCATCGAGGCCCGCACCGCCTGCGCCAGGTCGCCGGAGTGCAGTGGGACCGCCTGCCGGGTCGCGAGGTCGGTGGCGACGGCGTAAAAGGGGATCGGAAGGCGGCCAAAATCCCCCAGCGCCTGGAGGTTGCTGCGGAGCAGCGCGCGATTGAGGGCGGCATCGGTCCCCTGTTCCGGAACGGCGGCCTGGGCGAGCCGGATCTTCCCGCCATCGATCTCCCAATAGATCAGCGGCCGGTAGAGCGTGTAGGCCCGCGACGACGCCTGGGCGCGGGGTCGGACCAGTTCCGAGAGGGGGAGGCTCCGCGCGAGCGAATCGAGGTCGTGGTCGCTGTAACCGCTGGCGTACAGCGCCCCGACGATGGCACCCATCGACGTGCCGACGACGAAGTCGGGGCGGATGCCAAGGCTGTCGAGCATCCGGATGACGCCGATGTGGACGAGCCCCTTGGCGCCCCCGCCCGCGAGGACCAGGGCCGTCCGCCCGGGGATGCAGGCTTGCTGCGCCGCGAGCGGGGGGGCCGACCGGCCGACCAGGAGCATGCAGAGCAGGAGTGCCAGGGGGCGTGGCCGCATGGCCCTGAATCTAGGGGGGTCGACCCCTTGCGCAGGCCCCGCCCCCCTCGTCTACTTACCCTCGTTCCGAGCCAGATCTGCGACGCCCAAGGACCAGACCATGACGTATGTGATCACCGAAGCCTGCATCGGGGTGAAAGACCGCGCCTGTGTCGACGTGTGCCCGGTCGACTGCATCTACGAGGCGGACGACCAGCTGATGATCCACCCCGACGAGTGCATCGACTGCGGTGCCTGTGAACCGGAGTGTCCGGTAAGCGCGATCTATCCCGAAGAGGATGTGCCGGAGAACCTCAAGGCGTTCATCGCGAAGAACAAGGACTCCTTCAGCTCGGCCACGCCACCGGGACGGCCGCAGCGGTAGTCGGTGGTCGGTAGCTCGTAGCGGATGCGCATCGAAACGGCCTTCCCATTTCCTAGGGAGGGCCGTCTTGATTCGTATCCGCTACCGACTACCGACTACCGACCAGGTGCAAAGAAGGCACCCCGACGCCGAACTGACTTGGCCGTGGCGCCGGGGTGTTATTGGGGTAGGAATGCTACTTCGACTGGCGTGGCCCCCGAGACCGAGGACCGGGACGCCAAGGATATAGACGCCCGGCTCCCGAAAATGGTTTCATGGCAGCGACTGGAGAAACTCGGTGAGGACCCGAGTGGTCGCGATCGGCTGCTCGACGGGGGGGAGGTGGCCCGCCGCGGGGATCACGCTCAGCATCCCACCCGGCACGGCATCGGCCATGGCCCGCGCCACCGCGAGAGGGGTGACCTGATCCTTTTCCCCCACCACGATGAGGGTCGGGAGTCCTTCGAGCTCGCTGAGGGTGGCCGTGCTGTCGGGCCGGTCGCGCATCGCGGAGAGCGCGCCGACGATCCCCTTCACCGGAGCGGCCTCCATCATCCCCCGGATCCGGTCGACCACCTGAGGCATCGTCTCCGCGGCGCCGGGCGCGAACAATTTCGTGATCATCTGGGCGGCGATGGCACCAGCGCCCCGCTCCCGCGCCACCTGCATCGCCGCCTCGCGGGCCTTCCGCGCCTCGGCGGTGTCGGCTTCGGCGCGCGTGTCCATCAACACCAGGCCTCGCAGGCGCGAGCGGTACCGTCGGGCGAACTCGAGCGCGATGTAGCCCCCCATCGACAGCCCGCAGATCACCACCTGATCGGCGTGGAGCGCATCGAGCAACGCCGCAAGGTCATCGGCGTAGGTCGCCATCGAATAGCCGAGGTCGGGGGCGTCGGAGAGGCCCAATCCGCGAAGGTCGGGCGCGATGCGGCGGAATCCGGTGAGGGCCCCGAGTTGGTGCTGCCAGAGGGTACGGTCGAGCGGATAGCCGTGCACAAACAACACCACCGGCCCCTCGCCCCGGACCTCGACCGCCAGACTGACGCCGTTGACGGTGAGACGGAGGGTCTCACCGCTGCTGGACGGGCGGGCGTTCATGAATCGGCCGACTTCGGATGGGACGGCGACGGGCTTACCATCGCGATCGATGCACACGAAGACGAACTCGGCGGTAGAGACGAGCGTGTCGTCCCTCAACCGGCGGGCAGTCTGTCGCATCGTGAAGCTGGTGCGGCCGTGATGCACCAGTGCCTGACTGAAGCGGAGCACGTCACCCGGAAATGCCGCGCTGTGATAGTCGACGGTGGTCTTCCGGACCGCGGGCCACGCCCCGGCGCGGGTGAAGACATCCATCCCCGGGCCGCGGGCGAGCATCTCCCACCGGGCCCGCTCGAACAGCGAGAGGAACGACGCCTGGTTCAGGTGTCCGAAGGCGTCGCACTCGTCGGGATAGACGGTCAGGTCGATATCGGGAGTGGTCATACGTGACCGCGAAAGGGTTATTGTTGAGCAACCATAATACGCCCACCTCCATCCGGCCGATAGCTGAGGGCCGAGGGCCGCGTCCATGCCCCCTGAGACCGACTACCTGCGTCACGCCGCCAAACTCGCGAGGAAGCTCCAAGCCGATGCGGCAATGGGGGGCACCCCCCAGCCCGACGCCGAGTTCTGGAAGACTTTGGCCAAGGCGCTCGACGAGTGCGCCCACGGACTCGAGACACTGGCGAAACACGAGTGAGTTCCTCCCCCGCCGCCATCCGCTTCATCGACACCGCGCCCGGCGTTGCCGCGCTCCTCGCCGAGCTCGGCCGTCCCGGGCGGCTCGCCGTGGACACCGAGGCGGCGAGCTATCACCGCTATTCGGACAGCATCTGCCTGGTCCAGCTTTCCACCGCCACGATCACGGCGGTGATCGATATCCTGCGCGCTCCGGACCTGAGCGGCCTCGGCACGGTGCTGGCGGACCCAACGGTCGAATCGGTGTTCCACGACGCGGATTACGATCTCCGCCTGCTCGACCGGGATCATGGGGTGCGCATCGCCCGGCTGTTCGACACCCGAGTGGCGGCACAGCTCCTCGGTGAGCCGGGGATAGGCCTCGCGGCGCTGCTCGAGAAGTATCAGGGGATCGCGCTGGACAAGAAGTTCCAGCGAGCCGACTGGTCGAAGCGCCCGCTCGAGCCGGGAATGCTCGAGTACGCCGCGGCCGATACCCATCACCTGCTCGCCTTGCGCGACCTGCTGGCACAGAAGCTCCGCGATGCCGGACGCCTGGAGTGGGCCGAAGAGGAGTTCGCGATCTCGGCCACAGTGCGCTGGAGCGGAAACCCACCAGAAGAGGCATACCTGCGGCTCAAGGGCGCCCGTCTGCTCAAGCCGCGACCGCTCGCCATCCTGCGCGAGCTCTTTGCCTGGCGGGAGGAGATCGCCAAGCGGACCGACCGCGCGAGCTTCCGGGTGATGAACCCGGAAATGCTCCTGCTCCTGACCGAATTGCAGCCGCGCGGGGTCGAGGCCCTCCGGGCGATCCGGGGACTCTCGCCTGATCAGGCGGAACGACGGGGGAAGGAGCTGGTCGAGGCCGTGGCGCGTGGGCTGGCGGTGCCGGACGGGGAGTTACCGCGCCTCGAGCGCGCTCGGCGCCCACCCCCCGATCCCGCATTCGACGCGCGGCTCGACCGGTTGAAAGTGATCCGAAACGTGGCGGCCGAACGTCTGGGGCTGCAACCGGGGGTGCTCTGCCCCAACGGGACCCTGGAAGGGGTGGCGCGGCGGGAACCGAAAGCGGCTGAAGAACTGATCGAGGTCGAGGGGATGCGGCGGTGGCAGGTCAAGGTGCTGGGGGCGGAGTTGCTGGCGGCACTGGCGGTGTGAAAAGGTGAGCGGTGAGCGGCAAGCAGTGAGCGGGCCCCGCGGGGAGATCTTCTCCGAGGGGCCCGCTCACCGCTGACCGCTGACCGCTTACCCTAGAAAGGCCCGGATCCGCGGGTCCATCTTCTCGGGGGTCCAGTAGGGCTCCCAGACCAGCTCCACCTCGACCTTCCCCACACCTTCCAGGTCTTTCGCCACCCGCTCCACATCGCCCATGATCTCCGGCCCCGAAGGGCATCCTGGTGAGGTCAGGCTCATCTTGATGTGGATGTCATTCTGGTCGTTGACGAGGATCTCGTAGATGAGTCCGATGTCGACGACGTTGAGATTCAGCTCCGGGTCTTTGACCGCCCGGAGCGCTTTGCGCACGAATTCTGGTGTCAGGCTCATACCACTCCATCGGACTGCGGACTGCGGACTACGATCCCTAATACTAACAAATCGGTCGGATTTCTGCCTTGCAGGCGCCTGGGACGGCGCGGACCGCGGCATCCACCAGGCGGGCGCGGATCTGGTGCAGCGCGGCGAATGGCTTCGCGACCCGGGGACCGAAGGCGCGGTTGGTCAGGAAGATCAGGTAGAGGTCGCGGCCCGGGTCGATCATGATCATCGTGCCGGTGTACCCGGTGTGGCCGTACGCCTGGGCCGAGAGCAAGATCCCGTAGGGCGAGGGGGTGTACTCGCGGGTGGCGCGCGATTCCCAGCCGAGCAGGCGTGCGCGCGGCGCCGACCCGGTGAGGATGAACGTGTCGACGGTCGCGGGACGAACGAGAGGCACCCCGCGACGGAGCCACCAGTGTGCGTATCGACCCAGATCCGAGGCGGTCGCGAACACCCCCGCATGACCCGCGACACCGCCGAGCCACCCGGCGGTGCGGTCATGCACTTCACCTGCGAGCGGTATGCCGCGCCACTGCGCCGTCGGCGCAATGCGGGGCCGTAGCGCGGGCGGTGGGAGGAAGCGGGTCGACGTCATCCCGAGCGGGGCGAATACCGCCTCGGCCACGAATCGATCGAGCGGGCGTCTGGCGACCTGTTCGATGATGAGGCCGAGGAGTATCGCGTTGAGGTCGCTGTACTGTTCGGCTGTGCCGGGGGTCCGCCGCAATGGCGTGCGATAGATGATCGCCACGAGAGAATCAGGAGCCACCCGGCGCTGGGTCGGCGGGAGGCCGGCGGGAAGGCCACTGGTGTGGTCGAGCAACATCCGCACCGTGACGCGCGGCCGTTCGCCACCGGTGAACCGAGGGAGGTAGCGCACCACCGGCGCGTCGAGGACCAGCTTCCGCTGATCGACGAGGAGCGCCACGGCGGCGGTGGTCGCCACCACCTTGGTGAGGGAGGCGATGTCCCAGAGAGTGGAGTCGGGAGTGGGAACGGGACTGCGCGTGTTCCAGGTGAAGTGTCCGTAGCCGCGCGCGAAGAGCGCCCCTCCCGAGTTGCCCACGACGACCGCCGCTCCCGGGTAGACGCCGCGGCGCACGCCGTCGCGGACGATGGCGTCGACCTGGTCGAACTGTGCCGCGGCGCGATGGGGAAGGGCGCCGGCGAGGATCAGGGCGCTGTAGAGGGCGCGGACCACTTGATGGATTTCGTAGGAAGGCGGTAGAGGAGCCTGATCGTCGCCGTGTCCCTGCCGCTGAGTCCGGGCCAGCGCGTGGTGGGGAACATCAGGTCGTCCGGTCGGTCGGAGTGCGGCAGGCCGAGGGCGTGGCCGACTTCGTGGAGCGCGACGGCGCGCAGGGCATCGGCCGGGAGGGGGCGACCGTCCTGATCGGCAAGGGCGAGCTGGATCGCCGCGTGCCGGATGCGGCCGTACTGGTCCCACGCCAGGTCGGCCTGTCCGGTGCGGTCGAAGGTGAACCGCGGCACCCAGCGCACCACGATCTGCGCGCCGGTGGTGTCGAGAACCTCGGTGAACCGCACCCCGATGCCGATGCGCTCCCACTCGGTCAGCGCGCTGAGTGCGATCGCGCGGTCGGCCGCGGTCCACCCCGGCAGTGCCTCGAGGACGAAGGCGATGCGGAGGTGGTCGGCGTCAGCATCGGCCCAGCGTCGAATGAGCGAATCGGTCTCCGCGAGCATCGCCGGGAGGTAGACCGACGTCCCCGCCTCCTGGAGCGCGGCCCGGACCTCTTCGGCGCCTGTCGCGATGAGGGGGAGGTCGGCGCCTCTGCGGAAGGCCGCAGGGTCGGTGCGCCCCGGGAGGGCGGCGCGGGTGGACCGAGCGGACTCGACCGGCGGCGCGACCTCGGTCCCGGTGCCGGGGAGCGCGGGACGGTCGCGGAGGAGCTGGTCCACGGCGACGAGGGCCGACAGGGCGGCGACAGCGAGGGTCAGGGTGTGGGGGCGCATCGGTATACAAGGAATAGGGAGGGGGGGCCCGCTCCGCTAGCGTCCCGCCCCGGGGCCGTCTAACATTGGCCTCCATGGAGCGGGTAACGCAGGGCCTGGTGCGGTGGCGCTGGCTCGTGATCGCTGTCTGGGCGATCGCGGGCTTCTTCGCGCTCCGTGCGGCTCCCGATACCGCGAACCGGTTGAACCTCCGCGGGGGGAGCAGGCGCCCCACTGAGGCCGCCCACGCCGACTCCCTGATCCGCAGCTCCTTCCCCAAGCCGCTCTCCGAGTTCTTCGCCGTCACCATCGAGGGCCCCGATTCCGTGGACCGTGGCCGGTCCAAGGCGTTCGCGGATGCGCTCGAGGCCGCGAGCCAGCGGCTGCCGTACGTACGCGGGACCATCTCCTTCGCGTCGAGCGGAGACCCGGTGTTCGTGAGTCGAGACCGGCGCACGACATTCTTCATCGTCGCTCTCAACACCCCGACCTCGGACAGCGCCGGCGCGCTGGTGGTTGCGTTCCGGCGGGTAATCCGCGAGACCGCGGCCACATTCCCCGAAGCTCCCGCGTACAAGGTGCGCGTGACCGGTCGCGCCCCGCTCGACGTCGATGTGCGGAGCATCAGCGCCCAGGACTCTGCGGATGCGGAGCGGCGGCTGCTGCCGCTCACGCTCATCATCCTCGTGCTGGCCTTTGGCGCGCTGGTCTCGGCCACGCTCCCCCTCGTGGTGGGGATCCTGACGATCGCGGTGGCGCTCGCGCTCATCGGCGTGGTGGCCCGGTACACGCCGATGTCGGTCTTCGTGCTCAACCTCACGACGATGATCGGACTCGGCGTGGGGATCGATTACTCCCTCCTGGTGGTGACGCGCTTCCGGGAAGAACTGTCGAAGGGACTGTCGCGCACCGCGGCGGCGGTGACGACGCTTCGCACCGCGGGTGCTGCGGTCGTGACATCGGGGCTCACGGTGGTGGTCGGATTCGCGGCCCTGCTCCTCACTCCGGTGATCGAGACCCAGAGCGTGGGGATCGGCGGGCTGATCGTGGTGGGGGCCGCGGTACTCCTGTCCACGACGCTGCTCCCCGCGCTGCTCGCGGTGCTGGGGCGCAACATCGACCGCCCGCGGTGGCTGTCGCGACGCCTCGCCTGGTACCACTCGCCGCTGCTCTGGGAGAAATGGGCCCGAAGTCTAGGGCGTCACCCCAAGCGGGCCCTGGGTTTCGGCGGCCTCATCATCGCGGTGCTGACGTTGCCGGCCTTCTGGATGCGCATCGGCCTCCCGGCCAAGGGGTGGTGGCCCGCCGCGACCGAAGCGGGACAGGGGGTGGTGACCCTCGAGCGGATGGGTGCCGCCGGAGTGATCCAGCCGATCCGCCTCGTGATCCACCTGCCCGAGGGACGCACCGCCGTTTCAGCCACCTCGCTCCGCGGGATCCGGCTGCTGGCCGATTCACTGCGGGCCGACCCTCGGGTGGCGGACGTGAAGAGCCTGGTGGACGTCGTGCCGGGCCAGTCACTGCTGGCGTATTCGCTGCTCTACAGCGACCTGCCGCAGGCGCGCGCACAGTACGGCGCCTTCCTCGACGCGTACCTGAGCATCGACGCGCGCACCACTCTCATCGACATCATTCCGAGCGACACCACATCGCTGCTCTCGGGGATGGGGCTGGTGCACCGGACGCGCGCACTCGCTGCGGTCCCGCCCAAGCAACTGCGCGGCGCCGAATTCGCGGTGGGGGGCTTCCTCGCCGCGAGCGTCGACTTCCAGGCGAACCTGCTGAAGAGTTTCCCCCTGATCATCATCGCGATCCTGAGCGTGACCGCGTTGATGCTCGCGATCGCCTTCAAGTCGCTGCTGGTGCCGCTCAAGGCGGTCATCATGAACTCGCTCTCGGTGAGCGCGACGTTCGGAGTGATCGTGCTGGTGTTCCAGGAGGGATGGGGGGCGCAATACATCAATCTCGACGGCGCGAGCGAGGCGATCTTCGTGGTGGTACCAGTGCTGGTCTTCGCGATCGTCTTCGGCCTGAGCATGGACTATGAGGTGTTCCTCCTGGCGCGGATCAAGGAGGCGTTCGACCGCACCGGAAAGAATGACACGGCCACCATGGAAGGGCTCTCGGCCACCGCCAGCACGATCACGTCGGCGGCGCTGATCATGATCGTGGTGTTCGGCGCCTTCGCGTTCTCGCGCGTGCTCATGGTGCAGTTCATCGGATTCGGCCTGGCCGTGGCGGTGTTCCTCGACGCCACCGTGATCCGGATGGTGCTGGTGCCCGCGTTCATGCACATGATGGGGCGGTGGAACTGGTGGCCGGGAGTGCGGCTGCGGAAAGACCCGAAGGACCGGACCTGACAGACACGGCCCGTCATCCTCCGGCCCGACAGCTCAAGGGCCCCCGACATCGGGGGCCCTTCGTGCATGCGTACCCCGGACAGGAACCTATCGGAACCGCGGATTCACCACGTTGTTGAATACCGAGCCGAAATTGTAGCTCAGGCCGATCGAGGTGTAATACGAGTAGTCGGTCGCGAGCTGGCGGCGGCGCAGGAGGATCTCCTGGTCGGTGGCCCCGCCCGCCGGGAGGAAGAGCTGGTCCTGGATCGAAGCGATCTGACCGAAGATCGAAAGGCTCAACCCTCGCACCAGCCGCACATCGGCGTTCCCCGAGAGCTGCAGCTTGTGCTTCGAGAGGTCGTGGAGATAGGTCGAGGCCTCGACCGAGGATCCGACCGATCCCCAAGGTTGGGTCACGTCGAGCGAGGTCTCGAGCGAGGCGGCCGGCCGGGTCTCCGCCGTCTCACCATACAGGGTGACCTCGTCGTACTTGAAGTGCTTGATCCCGACCAGTCCACGGATGGTGAACAATCGACGCGTCACTTCGGCGTACGGCCAGATGTCGTATTCGAGCCCGGTCTGGAACTGCAGCTCGAGCGCCTGATTGGAGTAGGTGCTCCGGCTCGCCTCGGAGTAGACCGCCCAACCCCAGTGCGGGCCGATCGTCGGCGCCACCAGCAGGCTGGCGCCATAACTCTCCGAGCTGCTGGTGAACGAGGTGGTATCGTCGATCTTGAACTCACTCCGGTTTTTTGACCTATATCCCTGCGCCTGGACCTTCAGGCGGGCGGTGGTGCGGGTCGCGCCGACGCTGGCGTGGAAATTGGACGAATGGTAGGACTGTTCACCATTGAGGAAGGTGTTGAAACGAAGGCGGAAGGCCCAGTAGTTCCAAGGATCGCGCACGGCCTGGGTCACCGCCGCATGTTCGGCGTCAGGGGCGGTGTACCGCAGCGTGAATCGGTCGGCCGCCGGGGAGAGGGCGACGTAGCGCGCCAAGGCGAGCCCCATCCGTTGCGCGATCGCCTTCCGGATGTCGTCTTCGGTCGCGTCGGCCCGGGTGTACGTCTTGAGCGTGTCGGCCTGACCCTGGAAGCGACCCCGACCGAGCACCGTCACGGTGTATTCGCTGCCCCCACTGCCGGTCTCGACCTCGGTCACCAGCACCTGGACGTCACCGTCCTGGGGGTTCCGCACGAAGTCGGCGTAGGGGAATTCGGTGCGGAAGAAGTCGGCGTTGCAGCGATAGCTGGGGCAGTCGAGAAACACGCGCACCGGTGATGGCGCCCCGGGACGTGCGGGTGGCGGGGTCTCCTGTGCCGTGGCGACAGAGGCGAGGGCCAACCCCGAGAACAAGACGATCGACAGGATGATGCGGCGCACGTGAATGAACCCTCGGTTCAGATGATCAATGTTTGGCGTCAAGCCAGTTCTCGCCGACCCCGACTTCCACTACCAGCGGTACTCGTAGGGTGGCCGCAGCTTCCATTGTGCGCTTCACCAGCGCCGCCACGACATCGACCTCCGTCGGCGGGGCCTCGAGCACGAGTTCGTCGTGCACCTGCAGCAGGATCCGAGAGCGAAGCCCCTGGATGCCGATGGCGTCATGCAGCAGGATCATGCCGCGCTTGATCAGGTCGGCCGCCGACCCCTGGAGGGGGGAATTGGTGGCCACCCGCTCACCGAATGAACGGATGTTGAAGCTCTTGTCCTGGATCTCGGGGATGTAGCGCCGCCGTCCCGAGAGGGTCTCGACGTATCCGAGGTCGCGCGCCTGCTGCACCATCCGGTCGAGGTACCCGCGTACTCCGGGAAAGCGGGCGAAGTACGCCTCGATGAAGGCCTTGGCCTCTTCCTGGGTGATCCCGAGCTGCTTGGAAAGTGCGAAGGGCCCCTGCCCGTAGATGGTGCCGAAATTGATGGTCTTGGCCCGGGCGCGTTGTTCGCTGGTGACCTTCGCTTCGGCGATGCCGAAGATCAGCGCCGCCGTCTCCCGGTGGATATCGCGTCCCGCGCGGAACGCCTCGATGAAGCTCTGATCCTCCGAAAAATGGGCCAGCAGTCGCAATTCGATCTGGGAATAGTCGGCCACGACGAACCGCCACCCCTCGCGGGGGATGAAGCCGCGACGGATCGCCGCGCCGCGGGGTGTACGCACCGGGATGTTCTGCAGGTTCGGATCGGAGCTCGAAAGCCGGCCCGTGGCCGCACCGGTCTGGTGGAAGCTGGTATGGATCCGCCCGGTGACCGGATGGACCTCGACCGGAAGCAGGTCGACGTAGGTGCTCTTGAGCTTCTGCAGCTCACGATATTCGAGGATCAACTTCGGCACTTCGTGCCCCATCTCGGCCAGCTGCTCGAGCACCTCGGCGTCGGTGCTCGCCCCGGTCTTGGTCTTCTTGAGGATCGGGAGCTGGAGCTTCTCGAACAGGAGCGCACCGAGCTGCTTGGGAGAATTGAGATTCACCGAGGCGCCGGCCGCGACCGCGATCTTGGCCTCGAGGGTCTGGAGGTCGCGGCCCAGCTCGTTGGCGAGGCGGGCGAACAACGGACCGTCGATCGCGATCCCCTCCCACTCCATGTCCACCAGCACCGGCACGAGCGGCATCTCGAGCTCGGTCAGGAGGCGCTCGGCCTGTTCGGCCGCGAGTCGGGGAGCGAAGAACGCATGCAGCGCGAGGACTGTGGCGCTGTCGTGGCCGCAATAGGCCGCGGCGACGGCGATCGGGACCTCGGCGAAGGGGATCTGGGTCTTTCCTTTCCCCGCCACGTCCTCGTAGCTCTTCATCGGCACGCCGAGGTGCTCGAGCGAGAGGACGTCGATCGCGTGGGACCGGCGGCCCGCATCGAGACAGAAGCTCGCGAGCATCGAGTCGTAGCTCGCACCCTGGATCTCGAGTCCGGCGTTCCGCAGCACCTGCCAGTCATACTTGAGGTTGTGCGCCGCCTTGGGCACGCCGGGATCGCGCAACAGGTCGGCGATGGGCGCGCAGGCGGGATCGGTGATCGGAGGCAGGTTCTTCACCGGATGCGGCGCCGCGAGTTCTCCCCCGCGCGGCCGGTGCCCGAACGGGAGATACCATACCTCCGTGGGGCTCACGGCGAGTGACAATCCGATCAAATCAGCACTGTGGGTCCGGAGCGAGCTGGTCTCGGTGTCGAAGGCGATGAGCCGCGCCTGGCGCAGGCGCTTGACGAGCTCGAGGAGCTCCGCGGGGTCGTCGACAATGGTGACCGTGGGGGCCTCGGGCCTCGGGCCCCGGGCCTCGGGGACCTCCGCCGCCTTGCCCTCGATGCCGGAGGCCTGCGGCCTGAGGCCCGCCACTTCGAGCGGCATGCTGGCCGCGTCGGTCCGGGCGCTCCCGACCTGGCGGAGGAGCGCAGTGAATTCGAGTTCCGCGTAGAGCTTCGTGAGCGCTTCGTTGTCGGGGGACTGCCGGCGCCACCGCTCGATCTCGAGCACGACAGGCACGTCGCGGTGGAGGGTGGCCAGCTTCCGCGAGAGGCGCGCGGCCTCCGCGTGCTGCTGCAGTCCCTCTCGATACCGCTTGTTCTTCACCTCGTCGGCGTGGGCGAGGATGTTCTCGAGGTCGCCGTAGGTCCGGAGGAGTTCGGCCGCGCCCTTCTCGCCGATCCCGCGCACCCCGGGGATGTTGTCGGCGGTATCGCCGACCATCGCGAGATAATCCACCACCTTCGACGGGGGCACGCCCAGGCGCTCTTCGGCGTTGGAGCCGTCGACCCAGATCGGATCGACCGCGCCGGGGCCGCTTCGTCCCGGATTGAGGATCACCACTCCGGGCCGGATCAGTTGATAGAGATCCTTGTCGCCCGAAACGATGACCGCCTCCCACCCGGCGGCCACGGCGTGGTCGGCAAGGGTGCCGAGCACGTCGTCGGCCTCCCAGCCGTCGATCGCGACCAGCGGGATGCGGAGCGCCGCGAGGAGTTGCTCGACCCGGTCCACGCCCTGGTCGAACTCCTGCTGTTCGGCATCCTCCATCTTCTCGCGGTTGGCCTTGTACTCGGGATATTCGGCTTTCCGCCCGGAGTCGCCGGCGTCGTTGACCCACACGAGGGCGTCGGGAGCATACTGCTCGCTGAGGCGTGACAGGAACGTGGTGACGCCGCGAGGGACGGAAGTGTTCTCCCCGCGCGCGTTGCGCAGGGGTCGGTCCCGGAAGGCGTGGTGCGCGCGATAGATCAGCGCATACCCGTCAATGAGGAAGAGGCGAGGCAGGGTCAGTGATGCTCCGCGCGCGCTTGGCGCGCGCGTGCGCGCTCGAAGTCGGCGCGGGATTGGGGGGTGAGGCGGAATCGGCCGAAGCCGGTCTCGTCCATGAAGTAGAGCACGACCCGGTAGGTGGTGTAGGTCCAGCGTACCACCCGTCCCTGGTTCGAGGCGCTCATGTCGATCACCTCGTCGGGGTCGCCGAGGACGATGAACACCTCGCCCCGTTCGGTGCGCCATCCCGGCTGGCCCTCATCCGAGAAGCGCTGATCCGCCTGGGTGAGCCGCGCGAAGTAGGCGTCCAGCGCTTCGTTCTCGGGCGTGGCCGGGTTGGGGTCGCTGTCCTTGTAGAAACTCTGCCAGAGGGCCGGGCGCTCCGCCGGGGTCGCGTGGCGAAGGCGCGCCAGCTGTTCTTCGTTCCCGAAGTAGCGCAGGAGGGCGAGCATCTCATCGTAATTCGAGACGATCCAGTTCGACGAGAGCGAGATGATCGCCGTGGTGACCCGCTGGTCCGGCTCGGCGCCGAGGACGAAGCGGAGTTCACCGAGCGGTGCATTTTGCGGAACGAATCGGAGCAGTCGCGATTCGAGCGGCGGCGTGCCCGCGAAGGTCAGCTCCTGCACCAGGACCACGCTGTCGCGCGCGTCGACCACCCGCAGCGTCATCCGCTGGTTCGGGGCCATCCGATACCCCTCCACCAGCACGGTGAGGGTGTCGGCACCATACCCCGCCGCGCCCCGCGGATCGAGCAGGCCGCGGAACGGGTCGGTGGAAGCTCCGCGCCCCGTGACCTCGTAGACCAGGATCGGAGCGGTCGTGCTCCCGGGCGCGAACGCAGCGACCGCGAGATCCTGTTCGGCGCGGCTTTGGCGGTCCCCGCGCCGGTCGCGTACCGACACGGTGAGGTGGTACTGTCCCGGCGCGAGGAGCACCGGCTCCTGGAAGATCACGCTCTCGTTGTTGCGGAGCGTCTCCTGGAAGGTGGTGACCCGCACCGTCTCTTCCCGACCGACGGTGACGGGAGGGACCCCGTCGCGCTGGAAGGTGAGATCGACCCGATACCGGGCCGTGAACCCCTGGGTACCCTGGCGTTCGAACCCGAGCGACCGGTTCTCGAGCGAGAGCGCGAGGAGCGCGAGCACCGAGTCTCCGGGGCCGGGAAGGAGGGCCACATTCCCGACGAAGGGGACCTGACCCCCGACGGCGAGTCGGCCGATGCGGCGGAAAACCGCCGTCTCGTCGAGGACCGAGGTGAGTCCCTGCGATGGTGCGGGCCGGGGATCGGTCCCGACGCGGGTCCAGCTTCCGCAGGCGGGGAGGGCCAGCAGGACCAGCAGGGAAAGGCTGCGGCGAGCACCGCGAAGGACCCCATAAGGCATAGTGAAGCTCCTGTCAGGCCGTAGGTTACCGCCTGCGTCGAACGGCGACAAGGCGCAACTTGTGGCCGTTCTTTTGGGGGGATAGGTTCCACCCATCCCATGCGACAAGACAGTCTCGTCGGCCGGACCATCGCCGGGTTTCGGCTTCTCGACCATGTCGGCGAAGGCGGTACCGCCGAGGTCTACAAGGCCGAGCATCCGACCCACGGCGTGAGCGCGGTGAAGGTCCTCCGGGCTCGCTTGGCCCAGGATCCCACTGCGGTGAAGCGCTTCCTGCGCGAATCGGAGTTCGGGCGCCGCGTGGTGCACTCGAACATCGTACAGACGCGCGATTTCGGGCAGACGGACGACCTCTACTATATGGCCCTGGAATGGGCCGCCGGCGAGCCGTTGGCCACCTTCGCCACCCGGTCGGGGACGATCGCGCCCCCAGTGGTGGCCACCATCGTGGAGCAGCTCTGCGGGGCGCTCCAGGCAGCACATGCGGAAGGGATCATCCACCGCGATCTCAAGCCGGCCAACATCATGTACGATCCGGCCACCCTGACAGTGAAGCTGCTCGACTTCGGGATCGCCCGCGACGAAAAAGCGGCCCCCGAAGAGCGGCTGACGCGCGCCGGCTTCTTTGTGGGGACGCTCCAGTATGTCGCACCAGAGACACTTTCGGGTGCCCTGGTGGACGAACGGGCCGACATCTACAGCTTGGCCACCATCACGTACTACCTCCTCACGGGGGTGCTGCCCTTCCCGGGCCGGAGCCCGCGGGAGCTCTTCCAGCAGCTGCTGCAGGAGCCCGCCACCCCCCTCAATGCGGCGGTGAAGGGGCTCAAGTTCGTCCCGGCGGTAGAGGCCGCGGTGATGAAAGGGCTCGAACGCGACGCCAGCCAGCGATTCCAAATGGTCGGCGAGTTCGGCACGACTTTCTGCGCCGCCGTCCGCGAGACGCCGGTCCAGAAGAAGGGTGGGTTCCTGGCGGGGCTCTTCCGCCGCGACGACCCGTGACCGACACGGCCGCTCTCGCCGATCTGCTTCAGCGCCGCTCCATTCGCCAGGGTGACTTCGTGCTCGCGTCGGGCGCCCGTTCCACCTATTACATCGACTGTCGGCCGAGCACGATGAGCGGTGAGGGCCAGGCGCTCATCGGGCGCCTGGGTCTGGCGGCGCTGCGCGCGCGCGGCTGGCGACCGCTGGCCGTCGGGGGCCTCACGATGGGCGCCGATCCGGTGGCGTACAGCATCGCGCGTGCCAGCGCCGATGCCCCGCCACCGATCGACGCCTTCTCGGTCCGCAAGCAGGCCAAGGAACACGGCACCGGCAAGCGGGTGGAAGGGAACTTCGCCGCGGGCCACGACGTGGTGGTGATCGAGGACGTGATCACATCCGGCGGCTCAGCGCTGCAGGCCATCGACGCGATCGTCGCGGAAGGGGGCCGGGTGCTCGGAGTGCTGGCGGTGGTCGACCGGGAACAAGGGGGGCGCCAGCGCCTCGAAGCAGCGGGCCACGCTGTCGAGACCCTCATCACCGCCTCCACCCTGGGTCTGCGGTGACGACCGGTCCGGTGATCGCGACCTCGTCGATCGTCCGCCGAGCCGCGGCCCGCCGATGGTGGCTCCTGCTCGCCGGGGCGTCCGGCATCCTGCTGTTCGAGCTGATCTCGAGCGCCGGGGTCCGCTGGGATGTCCTGGTCGAATACGCGGGCCTGGGCAGCGCCGCGACGCTCGGTTTCGATGCGATGGCGCGGCGCGGGGTCAAAGGTGCGGCCGCCGGGGTCGCCAGCCTTCTGCTCGACCTGCTCCTCTCGGTGATCCCCGCCGCCCTGATCGGTACCGCGGGCGTCGGGGCCCTGCCGATGGTCGCCATGCTCTCCTACGCCGAGACCGAGTCGGGAGTGTTCGGGATCGGCTCGGGATTCGCCGCCGGCCTCGGTCTGCTCGTGGGTCACGCGCTCGCGGACCAGCAGGGGGGCCTGCCGAGTGCGGTGGTCGTGGCCGAGGCGGTACTGGTGACGATCCTGACCTTCGGGCTCCGGTCGGCGGGCCGGCGGCGCGCCGAACGGATCGAAGCGCTGCGGCGCGCGGCCGAGCGCGCGGCGGCGGGAGATTTCGGTGCCCGCCTTGCCGGCGACGCGGGCGATGCGCTGGGCGACGTCGAACGCGGCTTCGACCTCCTCGCGGTCCGTACGGCGACCACATCCGACACCCTCTCGCGCGAGGCCAACGAGGTCGCCGCACTCGCGGAAGAACTGGCCGCGTCGGTCGAGCACATCGAACGCGCCGCGAACGAGCTTTCGGGCGCCGCGGGTCATCTGGCGCACGACCTCCATGCGCAGCGAGTGCTGGCGGAAGAGAACCGACGTCAGACCGAGGGTGCGGCCCAGGAGGCGGGGCAGCAACGGCAGCGGGCGCTGGTCCTCGCCGACGAGTCGACCCGGCTGGTCTCGGTGGCGGACCGGGCGCGCCAGAGTGTGGCCCGCGCCAGCGAGACGCTGGTGGCCGTCGGTGCCGAGGTCTCGACCACCGCGGCGCTGGTGACCGACCTGACCGCGATGTCGGCCAGGATCGGAGGCTTCACCGCCACCATCGCCACCATCGCACGCCAGACCCACCTCCTCTCGCTCAACGCCGCGATCGAAGCCGCGCGCGCTGAAGGGCAGGGCCAGGGCTTCGGCGTCGTGGCCGAGGAGGTCCGGACCCTGGCGGCACAGGCCGGCCGTTCGGCGCGCGAGGTCTCCGAACTGGTGAGCGAACTACAGGAAGGGATCGGCAGCGCGGCGCGGGCGATGACGGCGGGACACCAGCAGGTGGAGGACGTGGCGCGGGTGGCGCACGAGGCGGACGAAGGACTGCGTGAGCTGGCCGAGGGTGTGCGGCGTTCGTCCGATCGGGTGAGCGCGCTCGCCGGAGGCTCGCGGGCCCAGGCCGACCACCTGCAGTCGCTCCGGGGCGCGCTGGAACAGGTGAGTCGTACTTCGGCGGGTGCCGCCGCGAGCTCCGACAGCGCCGCGCGTGCCGCGACCTTGCAGTCCCAGGCGGTGCAGGAGCTGGCGCGTACCGCCCAGCAGTTGGCAGGGCTGGCGGAACGGTTGCGTGCGGCGGTGAAGCGGTAAGGCGGTCGGGCGGTCGGGAAAGCTCGCTTGGAGTACGGAGCACGCAGGCTGTCATCCCGAGCAGAGCGAGGGATCTACTCAGCGCAGACCGAAGCGGCTGTTCGCGCTCCGGTCGATGCCGGCTAGATCCCTCGCTCCGCTCGGGATGACAGCCCCATCGCTGTCCACCTGTCTACTTGTCACCTGTCTGCCTGTATACCTGTCCCGCTGTTGCCTGCCCCGGCGCCGGACCGCGCCGAGGGCCACGCCCGTACCTATCAGTGTCCGCTGTCCAGGCCCCCCGATAGAAGGGGATGGAAGGTACGGAACGCGGCCCGGTACGGCGCGATCATCAGCGCCTGGAAACGATCGAGCGCTACCGGGAAAGGGAGTCGCCGCCGGAACTCGGTGGCGGTCACACCGAGCATTGCCCGGACGTGACGCCCGAAGCTCTGGGGGGAGGAATACTCGAGTCGATACGAGACGTCCGCCACCGAACGGCCCGCTTCTTCGAGCAGGAGTGCGGCGTGCAGGAGGCGCAGGGCGGCGAGGTAGCTCTTGGGGCTGGGCAATCCCGCGCGTTGAAAGCGCGAGACGAGGGTGCTCGGGGGGAGGTGAAGCGACCGCGCGAGCTGACGCACGGTGACGTGATGCGGGGCTGCGCGGATGAGCGCCTCGAAAAAGAGCCGGGCGTCGGGCGGCGCCTCGCCGAGAGCACCGAGGATCGGGCCCTGGATCCGGGCAGTGGCGGGTGTGCCGGGTGATTCGACCAGCGCCCGGAGGCGGCGCCACCCTTCCGGGGCGCTCACGTCTACCACTTCGCGTACCCCGCGCGCGCCGAGCCGGAGGAGGGCCTCGGCATGCCCCGGCCCCGCCACGACCGCCACGGTGGGGATGGCGGGAAAGCCCTGCACCAAGCGGTCGAGGTCCGGGAGCTGATCGTCCCCACACCGGCTCACGGAGAGCAGGACCGCTACGACGGGTCGCTCCCGCACGGCCCTGATGGCGTCGGGGATCGACTCCGGGTGGAGCAGGGCCACCCCTTCGCCCATCGCCGCCTCGACCCGGGCTCGCTCCCCGGGGCCCAGCACCGCCGCGATCGCCGGTATCGACATGACATCCTCCTCGTTCAGCGTTCGCGGCCACGATAGCAAGGGTGGCTCAACGATCCGTCAACCCACCGCAGGGGCGAAATCGTACCGAAGAAGTGCAAACCGCAACCATTCCATCGTCCTGTGCGTCAGAGATGTATCTTCGGGAGACTTCGTGACTGTCGACGTCGCTCAACTCCAGGACCGCCTTCAGGCCGCCCTCGGCCCCCATTACCGCCTGGAGCGGTCGTTGGGGCAGGGGGGGATGGGTGTCGTCTTCCTGGCCCGAGATCTGACCCTCGACCGCCAAGTGGCGGTCAAAGTGGTCCACCCCGAACTCGCCGTTCACACCTCGATCTCCCAGCGCTTCCTTTCCGAAGCGCGGGTCATCGCCAAGCTCCGCCATCCGAACATCGTCGCCGTCCACGCCGCGGGAGAGACCACCGGCGTGTTCTGGTACGTGATGGATTACGTACCGGGAGAGACGCTGCGTGACCGTCTCAACCGCCAAGGGACGATCGAGCCCGGCACGGCGCGCCGGATCATCGCGGAGCTGGCCGACGCGCTCGACACCGCAGGCCGGCAGGGGGTGGTGCACCGGGACGTGAAACCGGAGAACATCCTGCTCGACGCCGACGGAGGACGGGCACTCCTCGCGGATTTCGGCGTGGCACGCGTCCTCCAGAGCGCCGGGGACTCCAGCGCCGCGATCACGGGGCAGGGGGTCGCCGTGGGGACCCCGACATACATGAGTCCCGAACAGGCGAGCGGGGACTCGGTGGACCATCGCAGCGACCTCTACTCGCTCGGGATCGTGGCCTATGAGATCCTGACCGGCCAGCCCCCTTTCCGCGGCTCCCCGGCGCAGGTAGCGGCGCAACAGATCAACGTTCCACCGGCCCCGCTCGGGCGGGTGATGGCGCTCCTTCCGGCCCCGTTCGCCGCGGCGGTGATGCAGTCGCTGGCGAAGTCGCCGGCCGAGCGCTTCCAATCGGGTGCGGCGTTCCGCGCGGCGCTCCTCGCCGACCGGGTCGTCCCGCCGGCGCATCGCGCGACTTGGAAAGGGTGGACCGCGGTGGCGGCGGTGGCGCTCGCGACCGTGGGGGTGGTGTTCGCCGCGCGGGGCACCGGCGGTCCGCCGCGTGGCGTCGACCCCCGTCATTCGATCGTCATCCTTCCCTTCGACAATCTGCGCGGTGACACGACGCTCCACTGGCTGGAAGAGGGCTCGGTGTCGATGCTGGGGCTGACCCTGGCGCAGTGGGAGGACATGACGGTGGTGGACCAGGAGCGGGTGCACGATCTACTGACCAAGCGCGGGCTCGAGCCGGGAGCGCCGATCGGGCTCGAGGCGGCGCGCGACATCGCGCGCGAAGCGGGGGTCTGGTCGTTGGTGGTGGGAGATTTCGTCCGGACCGGCGACTCGCTACATGTCGCGGCCCGATTGATCGACGTGGCGTCGGGTCAGCGGGTCGACCTGGCGCAGACTGACGTGCTGGCCTTGGGCGACGTGCGGCCCGCGTTCGACCGGCTCGCGGCCCAGTTGCTCGACGTCTCCGGCGCCCCCGGAGGGCTCCGTCCGGGACTCGCCGCCGCGACCACCGGTGCGGTCGACGCCTATCGAGACTACCTCACCGGCATCGACCGGCTCAATCACTGGGATCTCGTCGGCGCCGATTCAGCGCTGCGCTCCGCCGTGACGATCGACTCGACCTTCGCCCTGGCCTGGTACAAGCTGTCGCTCACCCGGGGTTGGATCGGGGGAGAGCCGGACTCACTGGGGCGCCTTGCGATCGAGCGGGCCACGCGGTACGTCGACCGCCTCCCGCAGCGGGAACAGACCCTGGTGCGGGCGTACCGCGCCTTCCTCGACGGCGAACATCCGCGCGCGGTGGAGCTCTATACGTCGCTGGTGCGGAAGGATTCGACCGACACCGATGCGTGGTACGGACTGGGAGACGCGTGGTTCCATCGACCGGCGCAGAGCATTACGGAGCGCGTTCGGGCGATGAACGCCTCGCTCCAGGCCTTCCGTCGCACGCTGGCCCTCGATCCGACCTACGCCCTCGCGTACGATCACGTCGCCGCGATGTTCCTGCAGACGGCGCGCCCGTATCCGTACTTCGCGCTCGTGGGCCCCGACTCGTTCGCCCCCGCCCTCGAGCTCGACACCCGGACCCGCGCAGCCGCGGTCACGCGGGCGCGCCGCGAAGGGATCGCCCTGACCCGGGACTGGGTCGCCAACCAGCCGGACACGCCGCGGGCCCACCGCGCCCTCGTCGAAGCGTATGCCGTGGCGGGCGCGGTCTCGGATGCGCAACGCGAACTCACCCGGCTCACCGGCATGGGGATCCCGAAGGAGTTGGTGCTGGGGCGCATCACCGAGGGTCGGATCGCGTTCGGGGTGGGGGATGTCACCAGCGCCGTCGGCGGGCTCACACCCACCTACGATTCGCTCCTCGAGGATCGCGGTCGGCTCACCCGGGCGGCGGAGGAGGACTGGATGACACTGCTCTCGGGAGCGAACGCGCTGGCCTACGTGGGCGACGTCGGGCGCGCGGCGCGCGTCATCGGCGCGGTCCACCGGGCACGCGGGGTGATCCCGCGGAACGCCGAGGCTGCGGTCGACCCCCGCCACGCGGCGGAACTGCAGGAGGGGGCCCTGTACGCCGCGACGGGGGGCGCCCCCGATCCACTCCGCGCCATCTGGCGGACGGTGAGCGAAGCGGCGCGCAAGGCGAGCGCGCCCGACCGCGCCGCGATCGCGCGGGCCGGCGCCCCGGCCGCCGTGGGACTCCTGATCGGACCGGCCGGCGACGCCACCCCGCTCAACGAGCTCCGCGCCCTCACCGGCGAGGAGCAGCCCCGCGACGTGCGCGCCCTGCTCGCCCTCGCGATGGGGGACAGCGCCGGGGCCCGACGACTCCTGCTCGCCCCACCCGAAGATTGGACCGATGAGAAACGGGGCGGACTCAGCGGTTGGGCGGGGGATCCCTGGCCGCTCCGCGCGTACGGGCTGCTGCTGCTGCACGAGAACCAGCGCGCCCTCGACCTGCTGCAGCACCACGATCTGGAGACGCTCGATCCCCGGTTCTATTCCAGCTCGTTCGGCGCGGTGGGAATGGTACGGATGCTCCGCGGGATGGCGCTCGAAGGGCTGGACCGTCGGACCGAGGCGGCCCGCGAATACCGCGCCGCACTGTCGCAGTGGGAGCACGCCGACCCCCGGCAGGTACCGTTCCTGAACGCGGTGCGGCTGGGGTTGGGGAGGGTGACGGGGTCGGGCTGAGTTGAGAGTCGAGAGTGGAGAGTTGAGAGTCTAGAGTCGAGAGTGTGGATCGGTCGGAGCGAACTCTAGACTCTAGACTCTGAACTCTCAGCTATATTCAAGACGGGCCCCGCACGATGGTCGCGGTGGGAGTGATCCCATCGAGGAAAGTCCGAGCTCCAGAGGGCAGATCGCCAGGTAACGCCTGGGCGCCGCAAGGCGACGGAAGGGCAACAGAGAACAGACCGCCGATGGCCCGCAAGGGCACAGGCAAGGGTGAAACGGTGGGGTAAGAGCCCACCGCGCTCCCGGTAACGGCGAGCGGCACGGTAACCCCCGGTCGGAGCAAGGCCAAATAAGTGACGAGGTGCGGCCCGCACCACGCCCTCACGGGCACAGTCACGGGTAGGCTGCTTGAGGCGGTGGGCGACCACCGTCCCAGACAGATGACCATCCTCCTCGCAAGAGGGGAACAGAACTCGGCTTACGGCGGGACCCACCACGGGCGGACGGGCGGATCGGCGGATGGGCGGAAGTCGCTCTCCACGAACGTTCGCCGCCCGTGGTCCACAGGGGACAATTCACCAACGAAGTCATTACCCCGCCATAACTTGCAGCACCTCTCCACGGGGGCTATTCTTTCCACTTGGTCCCACCCCTGGAGACCAGTGACGTGACCTCGCCGATCAAACCGCCACAGGAAGAGCGCCCCTATCCGGACCACTGGGAACGGGTGGCTGAGTTGCGTGTGTTCCGCGCCCCTCACGCCGCGTGGGAAAAGCTGATCGCCTGGCGCAACGATATGCGGAAATTGGGGTGGCGATTGCTCCGGGTCACCAGCGACGACGACGAACTGGTGGCCGTCTTCGGGAAGACCAAACCCGAACTCGAGACCAAAGGGCGCTGAACCTCCGTCCCTTTTTCATCTCCCACAACCGAGAGACACCATGCAGGCCCGCCCAATCCTCGCTGCTGCCGCCCTCGTGGCCGGCGCGACCGCATTCGCCGCCCCCAGGTCGCCCACAACGACCTTCCGCTACAAGGTGAACGCGACGAACCATCAGGTGATCGACCTCTCGGCGGTCGGCCAGCCGGAGCAGGTGACCCACCTGGTGACGACGACCTTCGTCACCGTGGTCTCCACCGACTCGGCCGGGGGCCGCGCGGTGAAGGTCATCATCGATTCGGCCCGGGCCGACACCGTGCAGTCCCCGCAACCGCTGAGCCCCGCCACTTTCGACAGCCTGCGTGGGGCGACCGCCACGGGATGGGTCGCCCCCAATGGCCAGATCCGGGACGTCAAATGGACCGATCCCCGCAGTGCGCCGATCAGCGGCGTACTTCGGGCCCTGTTCCCGCGGATGGACCCCCGCGCCAAGGTCGGGGACCGGTGGACCGACACGACCGAGAGCGCCGGGGAGTCCGAAGGGATGCCGCCGGGTACCTCGATGCGTCGCGTCACCAACTGGTCGGTGACCGGCGAGCAGAATGTGAACGGCGTAAAGGCGCGGAGGGTGGAATCGGCCTACAGCCAGTCCATCAGCGGCGAGATCCCGGCCGGCGGCGGGACGATGGCGATCGACGGCACCGGCAGCGGAACGGCGACCACGCTCGTCGCTCCCGACGGCCGCCAGCTGGGCAGCAACTCGACGCTTACGATGACCCTTTCGCTCACCGTGCCACAGGTGCCCGAGCCGCTGCCGCTGAACTTGACGACCACTGTGGTGGTCAACCCCATCCGGTGAAGCCCCGGCGTTGCTGGCCCTTGCTCGTCGCCCTCGCCGCCGGCTGCGGCGGGGGCGCCGCCGTTCCAACCCGGGCGCCCGCACCGGGGGGCGGGGCGCCGGTCCGCATTCCGATCGTGCGGTTTCGGGCCAGCGGCCCGTGGCACGCGGTCTATACCCGAGCGGACACCCTGATCACGACCCTGCCGAACGGCGGGCAGCAGCGCCAGGCGATCGAACGCCGCCTGCACCTTCGCTGGATGGTGACCAGCATGCCGACGGGGCTCGCCCTCGTGATCACGGTGGACTCGGTGCGGATCGCCGGGCTCCCCGGTTCGATCGGGCGGGCCATGGAAGACAGCGGCCGCGGGGCGGTGGTGCGCGGCACGCTCGACGCCGACGGGCGGGTGCACGGGCTCACCTCGTCCCCGGATGCGGCGGTGGCGCACGCCCTGATCGCCGACCTGCCCTGGCTCATCCCGACCCTGGGCCTCGCGGGCGGGACCGCGGTGAGCTGGAGTGATACGCTCGATGCCGTGGTCCGTTTCGGGGTGGTCGACCTCGCCGAGAGGACCTTCCGTCGGAGCACCGCGGCTCCGGCGGACGGCGCCGTCCTCGTGACGCTCGCCGGCACGGTGAGCCGCGACGGTGTGAGCCCCCAACTTCACCTCACCGGGAGCGGCACCCGCCAGGGGACCGCGACCGTCGAAGTGAATGGACGGATCCGGCAGGCGGCCGGCCGCGACTCCGTGATGATGTCAGCCATGGTGGAATCGATCGGCCAGTCGGTGCAGATCCTCCAGGTCGGGGGCTATACGCTGACCGCGACCCCTTGATGCGCACACTGGCACGACGACTGTTCCGGGCCGTCCTCCTCGGGGGCGGCCTTTTCGTGCTCTGGCTCTTCGCCGTGTGGCCGCCGCCGGTGTGGTATCGGACCCATTGGCCCGCCGAGACGGCGTTCCAGGCGATGCGGAGGCGGGCGGGCGGTCCGGCGGTCGGGCGGTCCGTGAGTGATGACCGGATCCGCGCGAGGCTACTGGCGGGATGGATCCGTCAGGGATCGCTGACCGCCCGACCGCCCGACCGCCGGACCGCCCGCCTCTACCACCCCATCCCCCTCGACTCGATCTCCGACGGGGTGACCCTGACGGTGATGATCGGCGAGGACCAGCGATTCCGTGAGCACGGGGGGATCGACTGGGTGAACCTCCGGCGCGCTCTGGGTTACCCACGGGACGGATTCAATTGGGGGGTGTCTCGGGACCGACGCGACCTCGGTCGCGCGCTGGGGAGGGCGTGGGAGCGGCGCGATGCACTGCGTGGCGCCAGCACGCTGACCCAGCAGCTCGCGAAGAACCTTTACCTCTCCCCCTCACGCAATCCGCTTCGGAAAGTGAAGGAGGCGGTGACCGCCTACCGGCTCGAAGGGGCGCTGGGGAAGGACCGGATCCTGGAGCTTTATCTCAATGTCGCCGAGCTGGGTCCCGGGATCTGGGGCGTAGAGGCCGCGAGCCAATACTACTTCGGCCGCTCGGCCTCGAGGCTGGATCTGGACCAGGCCGCCGCGCTGGCAGGAATGCTGCCATTCCCGCTCCGCTCCAACCCCGCCTTTCGGCCGGGACGGATGCAGTCGCGCCAGCGACTCATCCTCAGGAAACTGCGGGGTGAAGAGGTCGAGGTCCCGCAGGTGGCCGAAGAGGAGGCGATGCCGCCGCCGGTGGATAGCCTCCCCCCTCTTCCCATCGACACTGTCGTGACGCCGGTCGATTCGACGGCGGTCCCAGGTCCGGATTCGACTACAGCCCGGCCTGACTCGGTGCCCGCCGATAGTGTGCCAGTCCCGGTCCCTTCGAGCATCCCCCCCTCGACCACCACGCAATAGCCCCAAAAACCAAGGACATATGCCTCACACACACCGGACGTTCGCGGTGCTCATCGCACTGGCGGGGGTGGGATGTGCACATCCACGCGCCGAATGGCTGCGGCCGGCACGAAGCTCCGGCACGTTCCTATGCGAGTTGAGCCAGGTTTCTGCTGTGAGGAAGGTCCAGAGGAGCGCCGCCCTCGATGAGGCTGCTCGCGAACTACACGTCGCCTTGACGGGAGACGCTGCCACTTCGGGGGAGATGGTGATCTGGATCTGCGGGCAGCTTCGGTTGTCGTCTCCCGACGGCCTCCCCGAGATCCGATTCGTCCATGCCCCCGCCATTCTCGGGATCGAAACGATCAATATCGTTTTCGGAGTATCCGGTGACGCGCTGAAACCCTGATCACCCGCCGAGGGCCGGGCCTCCGGCCCGGCCGTTAGCGCAACAATTCTCTCAGCCAACGGCCGCGCCAGAGGCGCGGCCCTCGGCACGGCACCATCCGCGGTCGCACATATCCAACAACGCAAAGAGGCGCCCCCGCTCGAGGGCGCCTCTTCGTTGTTCCGCCGTCCTACTGTCGGCAGGGCTGCCGGGGATCCTGGCGCGGTCCGTCGACGACATAGCGCGCGGCGCGATTGGCCGACGTGACCACGATGTCGCGCACGAAGGTGGCGACCTTGAGCGAATGGTCGTAGTCCACATACTGCGGTTCGTCGCTCACCATGTGATAGTCGGGTGAGTAGCCGAGGGAGAAGTAGGTGATCGGAATGCCGTAGCGGGCGTACATGAAATGATCGCTGCGGCAGTAGCGATTGAGGGGATGTCCCGCGGCGTCGTACGAATAGTCGATGCGGACCGAATCGCGCCCGTAACTGGCGGTGATCGAGTCGATGGTGGCCCCGAGCTGGGTCGAGAGGCGCCGGCTCCCGATGAGCTGCGCGAAGTAGCCGTCGGAGGGCTGCCAGTCGACCCGGCGATTGCCCGCCGGCATGTCCATGTTGAATGCCGCGATGATCGAGTCGCGCGGGACGGTCGAGTGGTCGGTGAACCACTGCGACCCGAGCAATCCCTTCTCCTCCGCGGTGTGCGACACGAAGATGACCGAGCGCTTGAGCCGGGGGGCGCGCACGAGGTATTCGGCGATCTCGAGCAGGATCACGGTCCCCGAGCCATCGTCGATGGCGCCGTTGTAGATCGAGTCGCGGCGGATCGCGCCCCCGCGCGCCGTGCGCGCCGCGGCGATCATCCGGTCGATGCGGGCCGCCTCCTCGACGGTCGGGGCGCGGACCCTGGTGTTGGCGCCGATGGGACGCAGGACCATGTTCGCCGCGCGGAGCGAATCGTGGTCGAGCGCCTGGGACCCGATCCCCTCGTGGTCGTTATGCGCCCCGACCGCGACGAACTGGCCACGCAGCGCGGGGTCGCTCCCCGGCAGGATGGCGATGACGTTCCGCGCCGGCGCCGGGGTAGGCCGCCAGACGTAGCGATGCCGCGCGGTGAGCGGGGCACCGCTCGTGCCGGGCCGGACGCTGTCGATCGGCTGCGGGAAGATGGTGCCCTGCACACTCGAGTCGAGCACCACGAACCCGGCGGGGCCGGTCCCGGTGTTCTCCGGACGCATCGCCTGGCGGTCCTGCCGGAACATGTTCCCGAGCGCGGTGACGACGCCCCGAGGCGCCACGATCACCAGCCCGGCGATGTCATCCCGGAGCGCTTCCAGCCGGGGGTCGCGCACGTTCCAGAACCCGGTAAGTGTCGCGCCGGTCGCGTTCACCGGCGCGCGGAGCACGAGGACCGCGCCTTTGGCCTTGACCGGGTCGATGGCGACCGTGCTGTCACCCCAGCGACCGACGAACAGGGTCGGCGCGTCGGCGAGGTCGACGGAGGTGGCGAGGATCGCCCGCCCGATCGGGGCGAGGGGGGCGTAGTCCTGCCAGGGCACCAGTCCCTGCCCGCGGAAGGAGAGGCTCGGCGTTCCCTCGAAACCCCCGCTCATGAAGGGGATGGTCTGGAAATAGGTGCCACTGTCACCGGCGGGCTGGAGCCCGAGCCGGCCGAACTCACGGGCGACGTAGTCGGTGACCATCGCGTTGCCGATGTCCCCCGATTCCCGGCCGCGCATGGAATCGTCGGCGATGATGTAGAGCCGAGTCGCGAGATCGGCCGCGGTGATCGCGGTGGTGGTGGACTTCGGCGGATGGGCCCGCGGGAGCTCGAAGGGCCAGGCGCCGTTCGTCGCGGGGGCGGGCGCGGAGGGCGCCGCTCCGCCGGAACATGCGGCGAGGAGCAGGGAGAGCGGGAGGATGTATCGCATGATCGAATCCGGACGCAGGAAGGACGGATCGGTTTCGGGTCGGGACTGGAGGCGCGCGAACCCAGGATGAACTGAACCCAGGATGCTCTTGCTCAGGATGCCGTGGAGTGAATCTCCGACGGGCTACCTGAACGGAACATCCTGGGTTCGGGTCCTCATGGGTTCGCGCGCCCGCCGGACCCGGATAACTCAGAGATGCCTGGCAATCTCAGTCGACCAGGCGGAGCGGCATCACCAGGGTGAGGTAGCTCGCCGGATCGTCCCAGCCGACCGGCTCGCAGGTGGCGGCGCGCTCGGGACCCTTGAACGTGAGCCGCACTTCGTCGGTGGGCATGTACTTGAGGATCTCGAGGAGATACGCCGCGTTGAAGCCGATGTCGAGCGCCTCCCCCTCGTAGGTCACCGAAAGCTCTTCCTGCGCCTCGCCGAGGTCGGGGGTCTGTACCGAGAGCTTACACGACCCGCTGCTGATCGACATCCGGATCCGGTGGGTCTGGTCGCTCGCGACGATGCTCATCCGGCGGAGCGCCCCCGTGAGCGCGGCCCGGTCGCAGGTGGCGAGCTTGTCGTTCTCGCGCGGGATGACCTGCTCGTAGTTCGGGTACGGCCCCTCGATGAGACGGGTGAAGATCTGGGTGCCGGCGGTGCGGAAGCCGAGGTGGTTCTCGCTCTTGCCGATCTCGACCTCGTCCTCGGCGTTGAAGAGCCGGCGGATCTGGTCGAGCGCCTTCGGAGGAACGATGAGCTTGGCCTCGTCGGCCACCCCGGTCTTGAGCGGGATGTCCATCTTGGCGAGCCGGTGCCCGTTGGTCGCGACCATCCGCATCCGGTCGCTGCGGAGCTCCCAGTGCACGCCGTTCAGGATCGGGCGGCTCTCCTCGGTGCTGGCCGCGAAGGCGACGTGGGCGATGAGCTTCTGGAGCTCGCCCGCCGTGCACTTCCACCCGCCGTCGAACTTGACCGCCGGGAAGGCCGGATATTCCTCGCGCGGCAGCCCCAGGAGCTTGAACTTGGCCCGGTTGCACTCGATCGCCACCCGTTGTTCGCCCGAGCTGGTGACCCGGATCGAGCCGCTGGGCAGCTCCCGGACGATCTCGACCAGCTTCTTGGCCGGAAGGGTGATGGCCCCTTCCTGGTCGACGGAGGCCGCGATCGTAGTGCTCACGCTGATGTCGAGGTCCGTCCCGGAGAGCCGGAGCCCGTCCTTGGTCGCCTCGACCAGGATGTTGGACAGCACGGGCAAAGTCGTCTTGGCAGGCACGCTCGCCGCCACGGCGACAAGACCTTGCTGCAGTTGATCCCGCGTGATGGTGAACTTCATCCAGCTCCCCGGTTTTCAGAGGCTTAAAAGAACTACTTCTAACCTAGTTTAACTAACTAGTAGTAGTAGTAGAGGGTGTGGAGACGTGGACCGTTTTGGCAACCCTCTGTGATATCACGACCTGCGGCACTTCGGCTCTGTGGGTAGCGCGTGGAGGTTCTGGATGATCCGTGCGTTCCACCCCGGTTATCCCCGATTCATCCCCGCACCCACATCGTGCCCCTTCCACATGGGGACAACGTGAGGATTACTGCGCCGCCGTGAGTTCCTGACGGGCCAGTTCGATGCGGTCACGGAAGGAACGATCACGCTGCATCTGACGCTGGACCTTGTCGACGGAATGGATGACGGTCGAGTGGTCGCGGCCGCCGAACGCCTGCCCGATCTCGACCAGCTGCATCTGCAGGAGGTCGCGCGCGAGGTACATCGCGATCTGGCGCGGGACGGTGAGCGTCTTGATCCGGGCCTTGGACCGGAGCCCTTCGGGGGTGACGCCCCAGCGCCGGGCCACCACTTCCTGGACCCGGTCGATGCTCGGGAGCGCCCGCATCGGCACCCCCATCCCGTCCTCGGGGCGGATCTTGTCGGCCAGGGCCTCGCGGGCCAGGTCGATGGTGATCTCGCGGTGCTTGAGCGAGGCGTAGAGGAGCAGCTTGATGATGCACCCCTCGAGCTCACGGACGTTCGACCGGACGTGCTCGCCGATGAACCGGAGGACGTCGTCGGGGATCGTGGTCTCGAGATGATCCTGCTGCTGCTTCTTCCGGAGGATCGCGATCCGGTGTTCGAGGTCGGGCTGGCCGATGTCGGCCACCATCCCCCATTCGAACCGGCTCACCAGCCGCGCCTCGAGCCCCGGGATCTCATTGGGCGGGCGGTCGGACGTGAGGACGATCTGCTTCTTCGCCTCGTAGAAGGCGTTGAAGGTATGGAAGAACTCCTCCTGGGTGGTCTCTTTCCCGGCCAGGAAATGGGCGTCGTCCACCAGGAAGAGGTCGGCGGCCATCCGGTAGCGGCGCCGGAGGTCGGGCATCGACTTTCCCTGGATGGCCTCGATGACCTCGTTGATGAACTGCTCGGCCTGGACGTAGAGCACCCGCGTGCCGGGGTTGCGGGCACTGACCCGGTGGGCGATCGCCTGCATGAGGTGGGTCTTGCCCAGTCCGGTGGGACCGTAGATGAACAGCGGGTTGTAGCTCTTGCCGGGCGACTCGGCCACGGCGTAGGCGGCGGCCGCGGCGAGTTCGTTCGACTTCCCGATGACGAACGTCTCGAAGGTGTAGCGCTCGTTGAGCGGCTGGGTGTTCGGATGGGTGTCCCCACTGCCAAGCGAGGGCCGGGCCTGGGGGACGAAGAGATCCATCTGCGGCCGCTCGCGCCGGGCGTCCTGAACGGTGAACGACACCGTCATGGGCCGCCCCACGACCCCTTCCGCGAGCCGGGACAGGGTGTCCGCATACTTGGCGGAGGCCCAATCGGCGGCGAACTGGTCCACCGCGCCGACCACCAGTCCCCCGTTCTCGAGGGCGATGGGCTCAGCCGGTTGGAGCCACGTGCGGATGGTCTCTTGGGGCAGCTCGCGGTGCGCCTCGTCCAGGATCTTCTTCCAGGCGTCTTTGGCGGAGAGCTGCGGCATCGTTTAGGCGAGTGTCCAGCGGTCAGGGGTGAGCAAGGGCGGGACAGTATGCCGCCGTGATGTGGAAAAGTCAACTTGGACGCTGCGGCGCTGCGGCGCTGCGGCGCTGAAAGTGACTTTCAACATCACATATGTGACCTCCTCCACGGCACATGATCAAGGGCCGGGAGCTTCCCGGCGCCTCAGCGCCTGAGCGCCCCAGCGCCTTGACCAGAACCCCCTGTCCCGCCTATGTTTCCGGGCTTGATCAACACGAATTTTTCAGGGAGTAGCTGGCCATGATGCCGACCTACCGTCCGCGCAACCGCAAGCGGATCAACAAGCACGGATTCCGCGCCCGGATGGCGACCCGCTGGGGGCAGGCGACGTTGTCGCGGCGCCGGAAGAAGGGACGCAAGCGCCTGGTGGTCTCCATCGCGTCCAAGCACGGGGGCCGCTGACGGCGCAGCGGTTCCCGGCGGACGCGCGGATCGCGCGCGCCGCGGAACTGCGCGCCGTGCAGGCGGAGGGCCGTCGTCGTCGCACGGTGCACCTCGAGATGCTGTGGCAGGACAATCCGGCGGGCCGACCGCGACTGGGACTGATCGTACCACGGTTCCAGTTCACTGCGGTGGCCCGCAATCGTTTGCGGCGGCGCCTGCGCGAGATCTGGCGCCGCCAACTGCAGGCAGGACTCCCCAACTGGGATCTGGTGATCCGGGCCAGGCGGGAGGCCTACGGGGCGAGCTTCGCCGAGTTGCAGGCGGAGCTGTTGGGATGGCGGGGGGCGTTGTGAGTGGGCCGGTGGGCCAGCGGGCCAGCGGGCCAGAGGTCGAAATCTCACCGCCGGTCCGACCGTCCACATCGCTCTGGAATGTGCCCCGTCTTCTCGGTTGGTTCCTGATCCGCGGCTATCAACTGACGATCGGTCGGGCCCTGCCGCCCTCCTGCCGGTTTTATCCTTCATGCTCGACCTACGCGCTCCAAGCGGTGGCCAAGTACGGACTCCTGCGGGGGTCCTGGCTTGCCGCCTGGCGCCTGATGCGCTGCCACCCGTTCCATCCGGGCGGCGTGGACCCTGTTCCTTGACCTGACG
Organism: Gemmatimonadales bacterium; assembly: GCA_039917855.1. Classification (GTDB taxonomy): domain Bacteria; phylum Gemmatimonadota; class Gemmatimonadetes; order Gemmatimonadales; family GWC2-71-9; genus CAMLHU01. The sequence goes on from JBDSIR010000057.1 coordinate 39,928, forward strand.
CATGGACCGACGATTCCTGGCCGCCATCGGCCTGATGATGTTCGTGGTGCTGGCGCCGACCTTGCTGTTCAAGCGCCCTCCTCGTCCCGTTCCCGCTGCCGGCGCGGCGCCGTCGATCGGCGCGCCCGACAGCGCCCAGTCGTCCGAGGCCACCGCGCGTGAACCGGGGATCCGCGCTCCCGCACCGACCGCGCTTCCGCCGCGGGTGGTCCCGGCCCCCCTGGCCGAGGACACCGTGGTGGTACGGTCGGGGCTCTACGAGTACGCCCTCAGCACCCGCGGCGCGCGGGTCATCGGGGTCCGACTGCTGCGCTATCGATCGATGGCGGTGGGCGACACCGGGGGGCAGGCGGAACTGGTGCGTCCGGGGGACGGGGTCTTCGGACTGACCCTGGTGACCGGCGGCGACACCCTCTCCCTCGCCGATTGGCGCTTCACACCGAGTGCGACCGACGTGCGCGTCGCGGGCGAGACCCCGGTGACCTTCACCGGGAGCGACGGCAGCTACACCGTCGAGCTGACCTACACGTTCAGCCCCGACGACTATCGCTTCGCCGTACGGGGACGGGTGACGGGGCTCGGTCCCACCGGCGGCCTGCTGATCGTAGGGTTGGGCGAAGGGCTTCGGAATACCGAGGCCGACAGCGTCCTCAATGCGCACGACTTCGGCCTGGTGGTCAAGCCCGTTGGCAGGGATGCCCAGGCGATCCCGTTCGGAAAGGTCTCGACCGGAGAGACCCGGATCGAGCCAGGCCCCTTCACCTGGGCGTCCATCAAGTCGAGGTACTTCGTCCTCGGCGTCTTCGCGCGCGACTCCGGCGCCCGGTGGGCCGCGGCCGAGATGCGGCGCGAGGACCTGGGCAAGGTCCCGCACCACGCCGGACTCCGGTTGACCCTCCCCGTGGCCGCCGACGGGAATTTCGGGTGGCGCGCCTACACCGGACCGTTGGAGTACCCCCGGCTGGGTGCGATGGGTGACGAATTCGACGACGTGAACCCCTACGGCTGGCCCGGATTCCGCACGATCATGCGGCCGTTCGCTCTGGCGTTCCGGTGGCTCCTCGTCTGGATGCATGAGCACCTGGGCCTCGGATACGGGGTGGTGCTGATCCTGTTCGGCCTGATGGTGCGTGGCGTCCTCTGGCCGCTCAACCAGAAGGCGATGCGCTCGGCGATGGAGATGCAGGCGATCCAGCCGAAGCTCCAGGAGATCCAGGCCCGCTACAAGAACGACCCACCGAAGCTGCAGCAGGCGATGTTCGCGCTCTACAAGGAGCACGGCGTCAATCCCATGGGGGGGTGCTGGCCGATGCTCCTCCCGATGCCGGTCCTGCTGGCGCTGTTCTTCGTGCTCCAGAGCACCATCGAGATCCGCGGGGTGCCGTTCCTCTGGTTCACCGACCTCTCGCGCGCCGACCCACTGTTCATCATCCCGGTCCTGAGCGGGCTCTCCATGTTCGCGCTCTCGAAGCTGGGCCAGCGCGGGTTGCCGTCCAACCCGCAGGCGAAGATGATGATGTACATGATGCCGGTGATGATGACCGTCGTCGGCTTCAACTTCGCCAGCGGCCTCAACCTGTACTGGACCGCGAGCAACCTCGCGAGCCTGCCCCAGCAGTACCTGCTGGGGCAGGAGCGGCTCAAGCGGCAGGGCACTCCGGCCGTGGTGGTGAACACCAAGAAGTAGACAGGCGGACAGGCGGACGGGCGGACAGGCGGACGGGCGGACAGGCGGACAGGCGGACAACGAAGCGACGGGACCGTCCCGAGTGCAACGAGGGACCTACTCACCATCGAGCAGGTCCCTCGCTCTGCTCGGGATGACAGCTTGCCGCTTCGGTCGCCGCCCATCCGCCTGTGACCCCCATCACAGTCCCCTGGCGTCCCCCGGCATAGCCGCCCCCTACCCCGGACTGTACCTTACAGGCCTGATGCGAACCCCTCTGCGTGTCGCTGGGCGTACTGCGCTGACCGCCCTGCTCCTACTCGCTACAGCCACTTGCACCGACCAGCCCACCGAGCCGGGAGGTGGTCACGCCGCGCAGGTCCGATTCACGCCGACCTTCTCCCCGTCGCTCGGCGCATTTGCCGCGGGACTCCCCCTCGACAACATCACGGTCACCGTGATCCGCCCGGTCGCCGAGACGTTGACGGTCCGGAACGCGCTCTTTGCCGCGACCGACTCGGTGTTGCAGATAGACGTCCCGGTGGAGCTCCTCGCGCCGAGCGAGAGCCTGCAGGTCACCCTCGATCTCCTGAGCGGCACGACGCTCCTGTTCCGCGGCACCAGGACCATCCTGGTGACCAGCGGGCCAGACGGCACGATGGCGCCATCGATCCCGATGACCTTCGTCGGTCCCGGCGCTGACATCGCCTTCCTGAATATCGCGCCGAGCGACACGGTC
>JBDSIR010000058.1:0-64458 GCA_039917855.1 Gemmatimonadales bacterium
CCTTGAGGGCGCGGGCGGCGAGGGCGAGGGCGTCGTCCTGGTCGCTGGTGGCCTGGGGCGGCGGCACCAACTGCAGGTAATCGATCACGACCAGGGCCGGGCGGGGGACCACGCGCAGCGCCTGCTCAATCTCGCCGAATTCGCGGCCGAGGAGGGGCCGCACCACCAGCGGAAGCCCTCGAAGTCGCACTGCCGCCGCGCCGACCGAGGCCCGGCGTTCGTCGTCGAGCTTTCCGGTGCGCAGTTCGTCCACTGTCGCCCGGCCCTCGATGGCCAGCGCGCGTTCCATCAGTCGTTCTTCGCTCATTTCTCCGGAAAGGAAGAGCACCGGCATCCCACCGAGGGCGGTCCGGAGGGCGATGCCGAGGGCGAGCGAACTCTTCCCGCTGCCGATGTCGCCGGCCAGCAGGACGAGGTCGCGCCGGCGGAGTCCGCCACCCAGCAGCAGGTCGATCGACGGGTAGCCGGTGGGGATGGTGTCCGGACGCGGCTCGCCGTCGATGGTGGCGTCCACCTGATGGACGACCGTCTCGATGGAGGGTCGGAACCGGCGCGAAGGCTTGGGCATCCTCAATTCTACTATCGCGCCGCCCGGGCCGCCCGGGCCGCACCCGCCACCGCATCGGCCACCTCGGGGCCGAGGGCCTCCCGGGCCGGCGCGGTCAGCTGGTGCAGGGCGGTCGCGGAGGCATCGGGGGTGTCGACATCGAGCTGGGCCAGGGCCGAGACCACCGCCCGTCGCACCGGCGCCGGGAGGGTCAGGGTGGCGAGGCGGTGCCGGAGCGCTTCCAGGTGGCGGGCCCGGAGCTTCGGCGGGATCGCGGGGTCGAGCGAACGGTCCTCCGCCGCGCGGACCACCAGCCAGATGGCATACACGCCCTCACGGCGCGGCCCGCGCGCGGTGCGTCCGAGGAGCTCCACGAGCCGGACCGTTGCGGGGGTCCAGTCGCTCATCGGTGGAGCGCCGCCAGCGCCGCCTCGACCTCCGCCGGCAGGATCTCCCGGAGGCACCTGTGGTGCCGTTCGGGGCAGGTCGGACCCCCGAACGCGCTGCAGGGGCGGCAGTAGAGGTTGCGTTCGAGGATGGTGGCGTTGGCCTGGTAGGGAAAGAAGCCGAACGGCCGGACCGTCGGGCCCATCAACGCCACGATCGGCGCACCGACCGCGGTGGCCATATGCATCACGCCGGTATCGCCCACGGCCAGCGCCTCGGCGCGCTGGAGGAGGGCGCCCGTCTCCTGCAGGGCGAACTCGCCGGCGGAGTTCTCGGCGCGGACGTCGGCACGTGCGGCGCGGGCCGCGGCGACGATCGCGTCCCCGACCTCCCGCTCGGCCCCGCCGCCGGTGACCACGAGGGCGCGGCCGCCGCGGGCGAGTGCTGCCGCGAGCGCGGTCCAATGCTCGGGGGGCCAGCGTTTGCTGAAGTGCGCCGCGCCCGGCCCGAGCAGGGTGAAGCGCTGCCCCGTGAGCCCGCGGGTGGCCAGCCAGGCGTCGACCTTGGCGACCGCGGCTGCGCTGACGAAGAACTCGAGCCCCTGTCCGTCGGGACGGACATCCAGCCCTTCGGCGGCGTCGAAGTATCGCTCCGCCTCGGGGACGGTGTCGTGATACACGTTCCGCTTGAGGCGGATGAGGATCTCGCGCACCACGCGCCGCTTGGAGTACTCGCGCCACCTTCCCGGGGCGAGGAGGTGGAGGGCACGTGAGCGGAGCGAGCCGTGCAGGTCGAGGAGGTGGGTGAAGCGACGGTCCCGGAGTTCGCGCGCGAGGGGAAGGAGGGGATCGCCGTCGCGGTAGGTGATCACTTCCGAGAGCCGGGGACTCTCGCTCACCAGCGGCGCGAACTGCGCCTTGACCAGGAACGCGATGTGCGCCTCGGGGTGGCGGGCGCGGAGCACCCGCACCAGGGCGCTGGTGAGCAGGATATCGCCCATCGAACTGAAGCGGACGAGCAGGATGCGGGGTGCTGCTTGCATTGATGGAATGTAGGAGTGAACTGCGGTAAGGGTAACGGCAACAGCTGAGGCAAGGGTAAGGGTAAGGGCAAAGAGGCGGGAAGCCCTGAGGGTCACCCTTCGACATTGGGCCTTCGCGCCTCCTTGCCGTTGCCTTTGCCTTTGCCCTTCTTTCACGCATGGCCCGACCCAAACGGATTCTCTGGGTGGATGATGAGGTGGACAGCCTCACTTCCCAGATCCTCTTCCTCGAACAGCAGGGCTTCGAGGTGGAGCGAGCCGCGCACGGCGACGACGCGCTGGTGCTCCTGCAGCGGCTGGACATCGGCGTGGTGCTCCTGGATGAGCAGATGCCGGGCCGTCGGGGGCTGGAGCTTTTCCGCGAGATCCGCGCCGCCGACCCGTCGATGCCGGTGGTGATGATCACCAAGAGCGAGGAGCCCGACGTCCTCAAGGACGCCATCGGCGCCGAGGTGAGCGACTACCTCGTGAAGCCGGTGCATCCGCGGCAGGTGCTCACGGTCGTGACCCGGCTCCTCGAGGGGGACCGGATCCGCCAGCAGCGGCTCTCGCGGGACTTTGCCACCCGGTTCCGGGACCTGGAGACGCGTCATGGCACGCGGATGCAGTGGCGCGAATGGGTCGAGCTCACCGCGGAGCTGGCGCAATGGGAAACCCGGCTGGGTGATGCGGACGAACCCGGACTGCAGGCGGCGCTCCGGGGATTGCAGGAGGCGCTCCGGCCCGATTTCGCGGAATACATCGCGCGCGAATACCCGCGCTGGCTGGCGGACGATGCCGCCGGGGCCGACCGTCCGCCGTTGTCGGTGGATATCGGCGCGGAGTTCATCCGCCCGGTGCTCGAGTCCCACGGCAAGGTGATGCTGGTGGTGGTGGACTGCATGCGTCTCGATCAGTGGGAAGCGCTCCACCCACTGCTCGCCGCGCGGTTCGAGGTCGAGACGGCGCACTACTTCTCCATCCTTCCGACCGCGACCCCGTACTCGCGGAACGCCATCTTTTCCGGCCTCTTCCCGGCGGAACTGGCGCGGCGCTATCCCGCCTGGTGGGGGCGTCTCGACGATGAGGGGAGCCTCAATGCGCACGAGGCGGAGCTCTTCGCCGCCCACCTGAAGGAGATCACCGGGCGGGCGGTCCCGACCCGGTACGAGAAGGTGTTCTCGGCGCCGGAAGGGGAAGCGCTCCTCAAGCGGCTGCCGTCGCACCTGGCGCAGGACGGCGTCACCGCCCTGGTCTTCAACTTCGTCGACCAGCTGGTCCACGGCCGGACCGAGCACTCGACCCTCCTCGAGGTGGCGCGTGACGCCGCCGCGATCCGGCGGCTTACTCGTGCCTGGTTCGAGCGTTCCGCCCTGCTCCAGGCGCTGAAGGAAGCGGAGCGGCGCGATGTGCCGGTACTCATCACGACCGACCACGGGTCGATCCACTGCTTCACGCCGGCCACGGTCTTCGCGCGTCAGGACGTCACCGCGAACCTGCGATTCAAGTTCGGCGAAGAGATCCGGGCCGAGGACCCAGAGGCCGCCATCACGGTGAGCGACCTGGCGGCGTGGGGGCTGCCGTCGCGCGGCCCCCGCGAGCGGCTCCTCCTGGCCACCGGCGACCGGTTCTTCGTCTACCCCACCAAGCTGCGTGAATACCAGGCCCGCTATCGTGGCGCATTCCTGCACGGCGGGGTCACGCCCGAGGAGGTCATCCTGCCGATCGCGCTCCTGACCCCGCGTCGAGGACGGTCATGAGCGTCTGGCGCCGTTTCATCGCCCAACTGCGCCCCTATCGGGGGCAGTATGCGCTGGCGATAGCGCTCTACTTCGTCGCCTCAGTGCTCGATGGCGCCGTGATCGTGCTCATCATCCCGCTCTTCAAGCGTCTGTTCGGCACCGCGGGGGCGCTCTCGGGGGGCCAATCGGGACTGGAGCGATTCACCGAGCGGGTCCTCGGTCCCGTGCTCGACGGCACCACGCCCGAGCAGGCCGTGCTTCGCGTCTGCGGACTGCTGGTGGCCGCGCTCCTGCTCAAGAACGCCGCGAGCTACGCCGCCGGACAGCTTTCGGTGGGGGTGCAGGAAGGAGTGGTGCGTGATCTCCGCACCAAGCTCTTCAGCCACCTGATGACCCTCGACCTGCAGCTGTTCCAGAGGATGCGGAGCGGCCAGCTGCTCCAGCGGGTGATCACCGACGTGGACCAGGCCAAGTCGGTGGTCAGCGCCACCCTGGCCCGGCTGCTGCAGAATGTCTTCGAGATCGCGGTGGCCGCGGCGATCCTGATCTCGGCCTCCTGGCGGCTCACCCTGCTGGCCTTCATCGGGGCGCCGCTGCTGATCCTCGGGATGCAGTTCCTGGTGAAGCGCCTGCGCCGCCACTCGCGCGCCCGTGCCGATGAATGGGGCGAGATCACCTCGCACGTCTCCGAACGGCTCGGCGCGATGAAGCTGATCCGCAGCTACGGCGCCGAAGAGCAGGAACGCGCCCGCTTCTACGAGCAGGCCACGACCTACCGCAAGCGCGTCATCCGCACCCAGCGGTACTCCACTCTCACCAGCCCGGTGAGCGAGCTGTTCGGCGGGATGGTGCTGGTCATGATCCTCTGGGGCGGCACCCGCGCGGTGGGCGGCGGCGAGCTCACGCCCCAGACCTTGATCGCGTTCCTGATCACCGCGCTCCGAATGATGTCGCCCATCAAGTCGCTGTCGCAATTCCCCGCGAGCGTTGCGGTGGCGCTGGCCAGTGCCGACCGGGTCTACCAGCTCCTCGACACCCCCAGCACCGAGGTCGACGCGCCGAACGCACGGCCCGCGCGGTTCGAGCGCGATATCGTGTTCGACCATGTCCGGTTCCGCTACGGCGAGGACCGGGAGGTACTGCACGACGTGAGCTTCACGATCGGCCGGGGCGAGGTCGTGGCGCTGGTGGGGCCGTCGGGCTCGGGGAAGACCACGCTGGTCGAGATGCTCCCCCGCTTGCACGACCCGACCGAGGGCGCGGTAAAGCTGGACGGCGTCCCCCTCACCGCCCTCACCCGCCGATCCCTCCGCTCGCTGATGGGGATGGTGAGCCAGGATACGGTGCTGCTCAACGATACCGTGCGGAACAACATCACCTTCGGTCATCCCGGCGCCACCGACGCGCAGGTGGAGACCGCGGCGCGGGCGGCGAACGCTCACGACTTCATCGCGCAACTGCCCGAAGCGTATGGCACGGTCCTCGGCGAGCGGGGGACCCGGCTCTCAGGAGGACAGCGCCAGCGCATCGCGATCGCGCGTGCGCTGCTGCGCGATCCGCCGATCCTCCTCCTCGACGAGGCGACCAGCGCCCTCGATACTGAATCCGAGCGCCTGGTGCAGGAGGCGATCGAACGCCTTATGCAGGACCGCACCGCCTTCGTGATCGCTCACCGGCTCGCCACGGTACGCGACGCCGACCGGATCCTGGTGCTGGAGGAAGGCCGCGTCGTCGAGCAGGGGACCCACGACGAGCTCTATCGCCAAGGCGGGCTCTACCGCAGGCTGTACGACCTCCAGTTCCGCGAGGAGCCCACGGCGTGAGTCCCACACCGCCGTTCGCGGGACGCACTGTCATCCTGTTGAGCCGCTTCGACGAGGCCCACGCCGCCCACGCCGCGCTCAAACGCCGGGCCCTCGAACGCCTCGGCTGCGCCGTGGCCGTCGTGGAGCACACCCCGAAGGGGTTCCTCGCCCGCATCCGGCCGGGCGATCTCCCGGAGCGGCTCGGCCAGGCGATGCGCGATCACCGACCCGACCTGGTGCTGGCGCTCGGCCCCGATCTTCCGGCTCCCGGGATCATCGCCGAGATGCGGCAGATCCATCCGGCGCCCTGGGCCCTCTGGTGGCCGAGCGACGGGGGGGTCCTCCCGACCTGGGTGGACGTGCAATCGGTGGACCGGACCTGGGTCACCAGCGCGGAGCTGGTGGGCAAGATCCCCGGCGTCCGCTACCTGCCCCACGCCTGCGATCCCTCGGTGCATCGCGCGCTGCGGCCGCAGGCGGAGTATCGCGCCAATGTGGTCTTCGTCGGTGATGCGACCCCGCGGCGCGAGGAGATGCTGTCCGAGATCCTGGAGTGCGGCGTGGCGATCTGGGGACCGGGATGGCGGAAGACGAGGCTCAAGGAGTACTGCCGCGGCGAAGTGAAAAGCAGCGAGGAGTACGTCCGGGCCTACGCCGGCGCGACCGTGGCGCTCAACTTCCATCGCGAGGGGCCGGCCGGCCAAGTCCCGAGTGCGAGCGGGTGCAACGCGCGCACCTTCGAACTTGCCGCGATGGGGTTGGCCCAGGTGGTCGATGCCCGCGGGGACCTCCCAGCGCTGTTCAGTGTGGGGGACGAGGTGCTGACCTTCGACGATGTCGACGATCTCAAGCCGTTGGTGAACGACCTCGTGTCCGACCATACACGCGCTGAGTCCATCGGACTTGCCGCCCGCCGCCGCGCCATCGGGGAGCATACATATATCCATCGGGTAGGGGTGCTGCTGGAGGAGATGCTCGGAGGTGGGAGTTCGGAGTTCGGAGGGGTGCGGGGATAGGGAGGAGGGCGATGGGGACGTGGGAACAAGAAGGAACCGTCCCGAGCGGAGCGAGGGACCTACCGGCATTGTCCAGTAGGTCCCTCACTAGCGTTCGGGACGGCTCCATCTGCGGCCGGCCTGATCCCGGGTCCCTCACACGCCCCGCTCCTCTGGCTTCCTCCCCGCCGGCAGTGTCCCCGTCCTCACGAACTCCTGCAGTACCCGCTCGTATTCCGCGGCCATGACGTGGTGGGTGAAGTACTTCTCGAATCGCGCCCGGCACGCCTCGGGCGCGAGCTTCTCGCATTCCGGCGCTAGCGCGAGGAGTTCGTCGAGCGTGCCGCCGAGCCGTCCGACCTCGGGGGTTATGATCTCGGGGAGCGCACCCCGACGGGTGCCGAGCACCGGGGTACCGCTCCCCATCGCCTCGACCAGCGTCATGCCGAATGGTTCATCCCAGAGCGCCGGCATCCAGAGCAGGCGCGCGTCCGCCACCAGCGCGGTCTTCTGCGCGCCTCCCACCTGGCCCAGATAGCGTATTCGCCGGTCGAGGGAGGGCCGCCACGCCCCCGCGATGCGCAGCTTCCGGTCGAGCCGCTTCGCGCCGGCGATGGCCCAGTAGTAGCCCTTCACCGCGTGCAGCCGCCCCAGGAAGAGATCGAACGCCTGCTTCGTCGGTCGGAACTCCACCTCGGCGGGATCGACGCCGTTGTGTACCCAGCAGTGGCCGCCGTGGCGCCGGGCATGGTCGCCGCTGACGTGGATCGTGTTCACCGGGCCGGTCTCGTTCGGTCGCCGATTGCCGTGCAGCACCTCCACCCACGGCGCTGATGTGGGTGGGTGGTGCAGCTTCACGTTCGACAGTACAACGTCGGTGCCCGGCGGGAGGTACGGGTCGATCTCGAAAGTGCGCCCCTTCGCTCCGGGCAGCGGGACGGAGACAAGCGCCGCTTCGGCCACCCGCGACCCGGCACCCGCGAGCAGGGTGATCGTATGTCCTCGGGCGGCAAGGCCACGGACCTGATTGACCGCGATCCGTTCCGTGCCGCCGTACCCGGCGACCGGAAGGATCTCGGGCATGAAGATCGCGACGTTCATTGGGACAAAGGTAAGCGGTGAGCGGTAAGCGGTGAGCGGGCCCACCGGAGCGGATCTCGTCCCGTGGGCCCGCTCACCGCTCACCGCTTACCTTTTGGCATGCCCCCTGTCCTCATCTCCGGATTCACTTTCGTCCGCAACGCCGTGAAGCTCGACTTCCCGGTGGTGGCCAGCATCCGGTCCCTCCTGCCCGTGTGTGACGAGGTGGTCGTCGCGGTCGGGAAGGGGGAGGACGAGACCCTCGACCTGGTGCGCTCGGTGGGGGATCCCCGCGTGCGGATCATCGAGACCGAGTGGGATCTCTCGCGAGGCCGCTCGGTCCTGGCCGACCAGACCGACCTCGCGTTGCGCGCGTGCCGCCATCCGTGGGGCATCTACATCCAGGCCGATGAGGTCCTGGCCGACGGCTCCGCCGAACAGTTGCGGGAGGCGATCCAGGCCGTTGACGGGGATCCGAGGGTCGAGGGGCTCCTGGTGCGCTATCGACACTTCTATGGCGGCTTCGACCGGGTGGCCACCCACCGGCGGATGTACCAACGCGAGGTGCGCGCGGTCCGCACCGACCCCGCGCTCGGCATCCATTCGTTCCGCGACGCGCAAGGATTCCGAGTCGGTCCGGCGGACCGGAAGATCCGCGCCCGGCTCACTGATGGGGTGATCTTCCACTACGGCTGGGCACGGGCGCCCGGAGCCCTCCCCACCAAACAGGAGGAGCACTCGGTGATCTTCCAATGGGATGAGAAGACCCGGCGTGAGCGCGAGGGACGGGAACTGCTCCCCTGGCTCCCGGGCCTAGCCCCCTTCGAGGGCCCCCACCCGGTATCGATCCGCGCCTGGATCGCCGAGCGCGCGACGGCGGCTGCCGACGGGGTCGCGCCTTTCCAGTGGCGGTGGCGCTGGCTGCGCTATTGGGCTTCGATGCTGGTGGAGCGCGCCACGGACTGGCGCCCGTTCGAATTCCGCAACTACGAGCGCGTATGACCCCCGAAGAACTCGCCGCCGAATACGACCGCCAGTACCACGCGACCCGGGTCCGCTATGGTCCGCGGTCGGGTGAGCTCGCTTGGCGACTCAGCCAACTGCTCTGGCGGCAAAAGGCGCTGCTCCGCTGGTTCGACTTCCGCGGGCTCGATGTGCTCGACTATGGCTGCATGGATGGCGTCTTCAGCTACGCAATGGCGCGCGCGGGAGCCAAGGTCACCGGGCTCGACGTGAGCCCCGCCGCGCTGGCGCAGGCGGAGGCATGGCGCAGCGCGAATGATGACGTGCGGTTCACCCAGGTGCTCGACCCCGCGACCCGCTTCGATCGGGTCACCTGTTGCGAGGTGGTGGAGCACATGCCCGACGACCGGGCCTTCGTCGGCAAGCTGGTCGGCTGGCTCAGGCCGGGCGGGGTGCTGATCGGGACGGTGCCGGTCGGACGATCGTTCTGGGATCCCGATCACAAACGGCTGTACGACGAACCGATGCTCCGGCTGGCGCTCGAACCGTGGGGCAAAGTGCGGATCCGACGGCTCTATCGGAAGGTGTGGCGGAACTGGTTCCCCTGGGTGCAGGACAGCGCGGCGGTGTTCGTGTTCGAAGTGAGGGTCTGAACTGCTGTTGAGGGTCGAGAGTGGAGGGTGCTGCAAGGCGAGATCTCCCCCTGCAGCACCCTCGACCCTTCACACTCCACCCCTACACCTCCAGCCCCCGCCCCTCAAGCAGGAGCCGGAGCCGGTGCGCGTACGTGTGCCCCGCCAGCGCATGTCCCCGCCCCGCCGCCGCCACCTTGGCGCGCTCCGCCGGTGCATCGAGCCAGCGCCGGGCCTGTATCGCCGCATCCGCCGGGCCGCGATACCAGCCGCAGTGCACCCCCTCCTGCGCAAACATCTCGATCCCCTCGACGTACTCCCCCAGATAGAACCCGCCGCACCCCAGCACCTTCCACATCCGGTTCGACGCCGAGTAGCGGGCGCGCGCCTGTTCGGGGCTGAAGCTCGCGCCCATCGAGATCCTGGCCGCAGTCGTGGCCCGCGCGAATTCCTCCCCGCGGATCTCCCCCCCCTTCACCGGGATCTCCATCGGTGCTCCCTCCCACCCCGGCCCGCGCACCTGGAGGTCGCACACCTTCGCCACCGCCTGCAGCACCGGCCACCGATGCGGGAAGGGTCCCGAACCGATGAAGCTCGCATCGCAGTCGTACTCCGCCGGCCACGAACGCGCCGGAGCGTCGATCACGGGGTCCGTCCCCTGCGGCAACCAATGGGCCTCGGCGATACCCCTGGTCAGGTAACCCGCGACCCCATCGTAGTAGGTGGTGAATACCCGTTGCGTGGCGCGGCCCAGGAGAAGGATCTCCGGGGTTACCGGGAGGTCGAAGTACCAGACCGCGGCCCATCGGCCGCGGCAGACTCGGCGGAGGCGATCCTCCCCCAGCTCAGCGGCATACCGCGTCAGGAGCACCGTGTCGGCCGCGAAGGCGTCGAGCCGCCAGCGGAGAAGGGCGGGGCCGAGGGGCCCGAGCGCGCGCCAGCGGGCCACATCGACGAAGAGCACTTCGTGCCCCAACGACCGCGCGGCGCGCACGATCGAGGCCTCGGTGCGATAGGTCCCGCGTTTGCCGAAGACGGCGATGCGGCGAGGCTCAGGACGCGCGTGGGTCACGTGGCGAGTGGGCCGTGGGGGGTGTAGAGTTGTGGCGACGGCGGGAAAGTGCCCGGCCCCCGCCTACCTCGCAAGCGTGCCGGCCTCCCCGCGCCCCGAACCCGATGACCCCCAAGGTCCCCGTCACCGTCGTCATCCCCGTGTTGAACGAGGGACACCAGATCGACGCGTGCGTCCGTGGCTGCCTCTGGGCCGACGAGGTCCTGGTGGCCGACGGGGGCTCCACCGACGGTACGGTCGAGAAGGCGCGCGCCGCGGGCGCCACTGTCCTCGAGGGGACCGGTCCCGGCACCGGGAAGCAGCGCAACCAGGCATTCGAGCGGGCGCGGAACGCCTGGATATTCTCCCTGGACGCCGACGAACGCTTCAGCACCGAGCTCATCACCGAGATCGGTGAGGTGGTGCGCGCCCCGATGCACGCCGCCTACCGCATCCGCCGCCGCAATTTCTGGCTGGGCCACGAACAGACCCGCGGCGGGTGGGGCCGCGACTGGGTGGACCGGCTCCATCGCAAGGAGCACCGGTACGTCGAGGCGCGCCCCCACGACCATCTCGAGCCGATCGCCGATACCGGATCTCTCCGCGGGGCGCTCCTGCATGAACCGTATCGCGATCTCCGCCATCAGCTCGACAAGATGAATCGGTACGCCGAGCTCGGCGCGATCGATCTGTGGAACGCGGGCCGCCGCGCCAGCTGGTGGGACCTCGCGTTCCGCCCCTTCTGGCGCTTCATCAAGGCGTGGATCCTCGGCGGCGGGATATTCGAAGGGCGCTACGGACTCGTCCGCTCCGTCCTCGGCGCCTACACCGCGTTCCTGAAGTACGCCGCACTCTGGTCGCTCGAGCGCACCAAGAGATGAAGGGGACCACGGCCCCGCACCTCCTGCTGGCCTATGACTTCCCTCCCATAGGCGGCGGCATCGCGCGATGGATGGGGGAGCTCGCGCGCTGCTACCCCGACCGTTCGCTGGTCGTCTCGACCGGAATGGCAGACGGGAGTCGGGCGATCGACGCGACCTTCCCCGTCACGGTCGACCGGGTGAAGGTCCCCGCCCAACGGCTGCGCACCGTGACCGGCCTCATCCGGTGGTCGCTCCGGGCCGGGAAGCTGGCGCGTGAGCGGGGGGTCGAATTCACTTGGTGCGGGAACATCCGGCCGGCGGGTTACCCGGCCCGGTGGCTCCAGCGCTGGGGCGGCATCCCCTATGGGATGATCCTGTACGGTGGCGACCTGCTGACCTTGCAGGCGCAGGCGGAGCGATCCGCTCGCAAGCGGAGGATCGGAAGAGATCTTCTCGGCAACGCGGGGATCCTCGTGACCATCAGCGGCTTCAGCCGCGAACTCACGCTTCGAGTGCTCGCGGGGCTCGAGGTGCCGTGTGCCCCCGATCGCGTCGTGGTGGTTCCGCTCGGCACCGATCCGAAGCGCTTTCATCCTGGGGTGGATCCGGGCATCGCGAGAGAATATTTCGGGCTCGGGGCAGGACGCTGGCTCCTGACGGTGGCCCGACTCACCCCGCACAAGGGGATCGACACCGCCCTGCGGGTCCTCGCCCTGCTGGTGCCGCGCTATCCCGACCTCGGCTATCTGGTGGCCGGACAGGGAGAGGACCGCCCGCGGCTCGAGCTGCTCGCGGCCGAGCTGGGTGTGGCGGATCGGGTGCGGTGGCTGGGTGCGGTGGGGGACGATCTTCTCCCCTCGCTCTATCGCAACGCTTCGGTCTACCTGGGCCTGTCGCGCCGCGACGGGAACGAGGTGGAAGGGTTCGGAATCTCGCTGGTGGAGGCGTCGGGATGCGGCGTGCCGGTGGTCGGCGGACGGAGCGGAGGCGTGCCGGACGCGGTGCGCGACGGCGAGACGGGGATCCTCGTCGATCCGATCTCGGTCGACGACGCGGCGTCCGCGGTGGCGCAACTGCTGGACGATACCGCGCTGGCGCACCGCCTCGGCACATCGGGGCGGCGGGCGGTGGAGACGTATTACAACTGGGACCGGGTGGCCAAGGACCTCCGCCGCCTCGGCGACGAGGTCACGGCAGCCCTTCGGGTGCCCGCGCGCTGATCGCCCAGGTGGGGCAGTGGCGGACGTACTGTCCGTCGATCGGCGACCAGCGCCGCCGTGATGCCACGACCTCCGCCTTGCCGTCTGCCCCCATCCGGAAGACCTCCGGCGCCCACATCACACAGGCGCCGCACCCCACGCAGCGCTTCGGGTCCACCGAGACCACGACATCACGTCGAGGGAAGATCCCTTCTGCCGCGATGGGGAATCCGGTCGGCAGCTCCCCGAACGTGTCGATGGTGGAGCGATATCCCTCGTCGATCAGCTCGCGGGTATGGGAGAAGGAGAACATCGAGATGTGCTCCACCCGGGGGTGAACGAACATCAGCGGCGGGGTGCGCCAGTGGTGCAGGCGCTCCCGCAGCATCGCGTGCATCACCAGTTCGAGGCCGCGCGCGTAGGTCGCCGCAAATCCCCCGAGCCCGGTGCCGGAGCGGAGCGTCGTGGTAGCGCCGACGTGCACCGCGATGACCGGGGCCGGCACCAGCGAGGCCGCCACCCGGACGGGCAGATTCTCGATCACCGCGCCATCGACACAGAGCCGGCCATCGATGTCCCGCGGCGGGAAGAGTCCCGGCAGGGCGCAGGAAGCGAAAACGGCATCCGCTACCCGCACGTGGTCGAGTCCGGGCTGTCCCCAGAGCACCTGCCCACCGGTGTTGAGGTCCACGGTGGCCACCACCAGCCGGTGCTTGAGCTCCTTGAAGGTGATGTCGCCGACCAGGCGGTGGATCAGCGCGTCGAGCGGCTCCGGTCGATAGACCGCCAGCGCGTGCATCCGCTTGAATGCCATGTCGAGGTGGGCGATGCGGAACACGTCCTTCCGCTGCACCTCCAGCGCGATCTCGCCCATCCGCTCCGGCGACACCCCGGCGCACCACGCCGCCGCGATCAGCGACCCCATCGAACAGCCCACGACGAGCTCGGGCGTCATGCCGAGCTCCTCCAGCGCCTGGAAGACGCCGATGTGGGCCATCCCCTTCAGGCCTCCGCCGCCCAGCACCATCGAGAAGGGACCGTCGAAGCGCACCGCTTGTCCAGGGTAGAGTGACAGGAGTAACGTACCGACCCTGATGCCCCACCTGCCAGCCTCCCTCCTCCCCGCCGTCGACCGGTTCCGGCGCGACCGCCTCCTGCAGTTCGGTGCCCTCCTGGTGGCCGCCGTCCTGCTGGCTGCGCTCTTCGCGCACTGGATCGCGCCATTCGACCCGCTCACCGGTGACTTGCGGGGGGCTTATCTCCTTCCCCCGGGGGGCGGCCACCTGCTCGGTACCGACAGTCAGGGGCGCGACGTATGGAGCCGGGTGCTCTACGGTGCCAGGATCTCGATCCTGGTCGGCGTCATCTCGCAGGGCGTCGCGCTCGCCCTCGGCGTCACGCTCGGGCTCGTGGCCGGATACTACGGACGCTGGGTCGACGGCGTGATCATGCGCCTCGCCGACGTGACCCTCGCGTTCCCGACCCTCCTCCTCCTCATCGCGGTGGCGGCGGCCGTGCGGCCGAGCCTCCCGCTCACCTTCGTGCTGATCGGCATCGTGGGCTGGGCGGGGATGGCGCGGCTGGTGCGCGGGCAGGTCCTGGTGCTCCGGGGCGCGGAATACGTGCAGGCCGCCCGGGCCCTCGGCGCGCCCGACCGGCGCATCCTCTTCAGCCACCTCCTTCCCAACGTCCGGGCTCAGGTCATCGTCGCCGCGACCCTGGGCATCGCCGGTGCGATGATGGCCGAGGCGGCGCTCAGTTTCCTCGGGCTCGGTGCCCAACCGCCGACGCCCAGCTGGGGAGCGATGGTGAGCGATGGACGCGACCTGCTTCGGGTGGCACCTTGGGTGAGCTTTGCACCGGGGGTCGCGATCGGGCTGGCGGTGCTGGGGTTCAATCTGGTAGGGGATGGACTGCGGGAGGCGTATGATCCCAAGCTAAGAAGTGACCGGTGACCGGTGACCGGTGACCAGTGGTCATTCGGAAGGGGGTGGTTCCTCGGGTGGTGCCTTGGGTGAACGTGGGCCACGCTTCTTGACGTGAAGCAAGAGACCATACGTAAGACGCTGACAGCGCCCGCTCAATTCGAGCAGGCGGTCGAGGTCGGCGGTCGGCAGCATCTCAGTCACCTTTGCGTGCTCCAGTAGCTCCCCGGTCTCGACCGCTGAACCGTAAGCGATGTCCAGATGGCGACGGAAGGTCGGGGAGCTGGTGAACGCGTAGCCTTCCGCGATATTCAGTCGAACGGAGAGGGCCGCCCGGGTGAGTTGTGAGAAGGTCGCGGCCTTCGACGGATGCCAGTAGGCGCGGGAGAGTTTCGCCACGTCGATGGCGATCTCCCTTGCCGTCTGCCATGCCAGCAATGATGTGTGGTCCCGCATGACCCGAATCTGCGATCTGGGCCGCCAACAACCATCACCATTTCAATTTCTTCCGGCGCGGAATCACGCGGCCAGGTCACTGGTCACCGGTCACTGGTCACCCCGATGAGCTACGACGTCGAAGCACTCCGCCGGACCGAGTTCCCGTGGGCCGATGGACGGATCTACCTCGACCACGCGTCACTGGGGCCGCTCCCGGCGCGCACCGCGCGGGCCATCGCCGAGTTCAATGCTCGACGCACCATCCCGTGGCAGATCGTGCCCGACGATTTCAGCACCATCCCGGGAGACGCGCGGGCGATCGCTGCGCGGCTGGTGAACGCCGACGTCGAGGAGATCGGCCTCGTCCAGACCACTTCCCTGGGACTGGCACTGGCGGCGCACGCCCTCCCCTTCAAGGAAGGGGACCTGATCCTCGTCAGCGACAAGGAGTTCCCCTCCAACATCTACCCTTGGAAGCTGCTGAAAGGGCAGGGGGTGGGGGTCGAGATCGTCTCGTGTACACCGGAAGGGTGGCCCGATGAGGAGGCCCTGATCCGTCAGCTCGCCGATCCGCGCGTGAAGGCCCTTGCGGTCTCGGCGGTGCAATTCGCCACCGGCTATCGGGTCGATCTGGCGCGGTTCTCGGCCGAAACCCGGAAACGGCACAAGTACCTGATCGTCGACGCGATCCAGGCCGTGGGGGTCCACCCGATCGATGTGAAGGCGACGCCGGTGGACATTCTCACCTGCGCCTCCCAGAAGTGGCTGCTCGGTCCATGGGGGGCGGGCTTCATCTACGCCCGCAAGGAGCTGATCCCGTCCCTGGCCCCGACCGTCGCCAGCTGGATCGGCTATGAGGAGAGCGATGACCTGACCCGCCTCACCTCCTACGCCGGCAGCTATCGTCCCAACGCCCGACGCTTCGAACTTTCCGGCCACGCGCTCCAGGACCTCGTGGGATTCACCAGCTCGGCGAAGTTGCTGCTCGAACTCGGCATCCCCGCGATCGCCGAGCACCTCCGTGGCATCCATGCCCCGGTGGTCGCGATGGCGCGCAAGAAGGGGATCCCGCTCGCGACCCCGCAGGATGGTCGCAGCGCCGGGACGCTCGCGCTCCGTCCCGCGGACCCGACGGCGATGCACTCCCGTCTTCGCCAAGGGGGCGTCCATTGCTCGGTCCGCGAGGGCGTGGTGCGGCTCAGTCCCCATTGTTACAACACGATCGAAGAGATGACCGCCGTCTCCGACCTGCTGGAGTGAACTCGGGATGACCTTCGCCTTCAACACCTGTTGCACCGCCCGCTCGTTCGACTCACCGGAGTGGATGGAGGTGTATCGGGAGTTCCACCGGGATCTTCGGCTGCCCGAGCCGTTGGACCCCACCGGGGTCGGGCCCTCGATCTTCGGCTGGTACGGCACCACCATCTGGAGCGGGCATCCGGAGCGGGTCGGACGCGAGTGGTGCGCCCCGGCGAATCTCCGGGAGACCCACAAGATCTGGGAATATGTCCAGGTGCTCGGGGCGCTCCGCTACGGGTTCGGGGACCTCCGCGGGAAGCGGATCCTCTCGCTCGGGGCCGGCATCGAAAGCCCGCTCTGGACGCTCGCGCGCCTGGGCGCCGATGTCGTTGCGACGGACACCTATTTCGAGCGGCGATACTGGCACCCGGAACAAGTGCCCTACATCCGCGCGGGGGCGCGCGTGTTCTGTCCCTACGGCGAGTGTCCGCCCGTGCGGTTCGTCAATCTCAACCTGCGGTTCCGCAGCCTGCGGAGCCTCTTCACCTGGGCGCGCCTGGGCGACTTCGACGTCGTCTACAGCATCTCCAGCCTCGAGCACGTGCACGGGACCAATCGCCAGGGTCCCCCCGAAGGGGTCCCCCGGATCTTCGCCAGGAAGCTCCGGATGTTCCGGAAGATCACGCGGAAATTGCGGCGCGGCGGGGTGTTCGCCTTCACCACCGAGGTGATCACCGCGTGCGACGCTATCCGACGGCTGGACTTCTACACCCGGTCGGAGATCGATGCGATCGTCGACGACCTGGGCCGACAGGGCCTGGAACTCCTCGGCCCGGTGGACTGGTCCGCCCTCGGCGAACAGGATCTCCCGACCAAGGGGGTGCCAGGGGCGCGCCACACGGCGCTGTCTTTGGCCTTCAAGCGAGTTCGGTAAGCCGCACTCCCGGACCGGAGGTGGCGGCTACTCCGCGAGCACCAGCGCGTAATTCTTCTTCCCCTTTTGCAGCAGGACGTACTTCCCGCCTTTCAGGTCCGCCGGGCCCAGGACGCGGGCGGGGTCGGTGATCTTCTCGCCGTTCACTGCAAATCCGCTCTGCTCCAGTCCGCGGCGGGCCTCGCTCTTCGATGCCGCCAACCCGGCGGTCACCAGGGCTTCGGCCAGCGCGACCCCCGTGACCAGGCTCTCCTTGGCGATCCGGGTCGTGGGGATCTCATCCACCAGCTCGCGGTACGCATGGGGAGATGAATGCGCCTGGGTGGCGCCGCCGAAGAGGAGCTGGCTCGCCTCGATGACGCGATCGGCGGTCTCGGAGCCATGCACCATTGCCGTCACTTCGTACGCGAGGGTGCGCTGGCCTGAGCGCTTGCCCGGGTCGGCGGCGTGAGCGGTAGTGAGTTCCGCGATCTTCTCCACCGGAAGGAACGTGAAGAGCCGGAGCAATCGTTCCAGGTCGGCGTCCTCCTGGTTGAGCCAGAATTGGTAGAACTTGTATGGGCTCGTCCTCACCGGGTCGAGCCAGATGTTCTCGCCCTCGGTCTTGCCGAACTTGTCGCCGCCACCGGTGGTGAGCAGGGGGAAGACCAGACCGTGCGCCTGCTGGCCCTCGCGCCGGTGGATCAGCTCGATCCCGGCGGTGATGTTCCCCCACTGATCGCTCCCACCCATCTGAAGCTCGCAATTATCGCTCAAGCGCAGGTGCCAGAAGTCGTAGGCCTGCACCAGCATATAGGAGAACTCGGTGAAGGAGATCCCGCTCTCCATCCGAGCCTTCACCGATTCCTTCTGCAGCATGTAGCTGATGGTGAAATGCTTCCCCGCCTCGCGCAGGAACTCCATCAACCCGAGGGAAGAGAGCCAGTCGGCGTTGTTGCGGACCCGGGCACCGTTCTTCCCGTCGAACGATACGAAGCGACGCAGCTGGTCCTCGATGCGGGCGGCGTTGGCCTGCACCTGATCCAGTGCCATCATCGGGCGCTCGGCGCGTTTTCCGCTCGGGTCGCCGACGAGACCGGTGCCGCCGCCCACGAGCACGATCGGCGTCCCCCCCATCCGCTGCAGCCAGGCGAGGCCCATCACCGGCACCAGGTTCCCGACGTGAAGCGAGTCGGCGGTTGGATCGAACCCGACGTAGCCGGTGATCGGGGCGCCGGTCTTGAGCCGAGCCTCGAGGTGCGGGGTGACGTCCTGGATGAAGCCGCGGGCGGCGAGTTCGGTGAGGAGCTTGTGCATGCCGAAAAGTAGGCGGTTGGGCGGTAGGCCGGTAAGGCGGCAACCCTGTGCCACTCGCCGGCCCTACCGACTTACCGACTTACCGCCTGACCGCCTTACCGCCTAAGTTTCCTGCATGTCCCTCCGCTCCACCTTTTCCCGCTGGTGGCACACCCCGAAGATCCGCACCTGGATCGTGACGGTGACGCTGGCCGGCGCCGGTTTCGCCTGCTCGCTGCTTTGGGGCGCCTGGCACCGTGCGTGCCTGAACAACGCCTGCCCATCGGTGACGGCGGTCGAGGGGTGGGACCCCGACCAGGCGTCGAAGGTCTACGCCGCCGACGGTCGACTTATCACCGACCTGGGCGGTGAGCGCCGCACGGTGGTGCCGCTCGACCAGATCTCTCCCGCAGTCCTCGCCGCCTTCCTCTCGGTCGAGGACAAGCGGTTCTATTCGCATCACGGCATCGACTGGATCCGGGTGGTCGGCGCGGCCAAGGGGATCCTCCTCAGCGGCCGGATCTCGGGGGGCGCGTCGACCATCACGATGCAGCTGGCGCGGAATCTCTGGCCCGGCGAGATCAGCGGCCAGGACCGGTCACCCCGACGGAAGATCCGCGAAGCACAGTTGGCGCTCGAGCTCGAGCGCCGGTATTCCAAGGACAAGATCCTCGAGCTCTACCTCAACCAGATCGACCTCGGCAACCGCGCCTTCGGCGTCGAGGCCGCGGCCCAGCGCTATTTCGGCAAGTCGACGCGCGACCTGAACGTGGCCGAGGCGGCGACCCTGGCGGCGCTGCCGAAGGCGCCGTCGGCCTATAATCCGCGGAAGTTCCGGGCCCGGGCCATTCAGCGCCGCAACGTCGTGATCAACCTGATGCGCAGCAACGGCGCGCTGTCGCCCGAAGATGCGGAGCGGTGGAAGGCGTACCCCCTGGTCCTCTCCAGCCGGTCGGACTTCAGCGAGGTGGCGCCGTACTTCACCGAGTACGTCCGCCAGCTGATGTCGGCGCGATTCGGACCCGAGATCTACACCAGCGGACTTCGGATCTACACCACCCTCGACCTCGAAGTGCAGCAGGCCGCGGAACGCTCGCTCGAGGCGCAGCTCCAGGCCATCGAGGGGGGTGTGATCTACGGGCCGTATCCGCACAAGACCTACGCCCAGTATCTCCAGGAGCGGGCCGACAAGGACGAAGTGGAACCGCCGTCGTCGAGCCCCTACCTCCAGGGGATGGTCGTCTCGCTCGATCCGAGGACCGGCTACATCCGGGCGATGGTGGGTGGGCGCGACTTCGAGGACAGCAAGTACAATCGCGCGGTCCAGTCGCGGCGCCAGCCAGGATCGACCTTCAAGCCGTTCGTGTACAGCGCCGCCCTCCGCGCCGGCCACCCGCTCTCCGAGATCCTGGTCGACGAACCGCTCAGCGTGCCGAACATGGGTCCCAACCAGGAACCCTGGGAACCGCAGAACTACGACAACCAGTTCCGCGGCCCCCTCACGCTCCGCCAGGCGCTGACGATGTCGAACAACATCGTCACCATCCGGCTCGGCATGGAGGAGGTCGGCGAGCAGGCGGTGATCGACGAGGCCACCCGCTTCGGCATCACCACCCCGATCCCCGCGGTGCCCTCGATCCACATCGGCTCCGCCGACGTGCAACCGCTCGAAATGGTGGCCGCCTACACCGCGTTCGCCAACCTCGGGACCCGGGTGATGCCGACCGCGATCCTCCGGGTCGAGGACCGGCAGGGGAACATCCTCTGGCAGCCCCAGCCCCGCACCACTCAGGTGATGCCGCGGAACCAGGCGTGGCTGATGGTCGACGTGATGCGTGACATCATCCGGAGTCCGTACGGCACCGCCTACGCGTCCACGACCGGTCAGGGACTCCGCGTCCCGGCCGGCGGCAAGACCGGCACCACCGACGAGGGGACCGACGTCTGGTTCATCGGCTTCACCCCCGATCTCGTCACCGGATTCTGGATGGGGCTCGACAAGCCGGAACGGATCAAGAACAACGCCGCCGGCGGCATCCTCGCCGCGCCGGCGTGGACCGCGATGATGCGCGACGTCTATGATCGCCGCTCCACCCCGACCGATCCCTGGCCTCGGCCCGATTCGCTGGTGATCGCCGAGATCGACAAGTCGACCGGCGAATTGGCGTGGCCGTACTGCCCCAGGGAGCTCCACCTCGTGGAGTCATACCTCCCGGGCACCGAGCCCAAGGAGTACTGTCACCTCCACGCGCTCAATCCCCTCGGCGGGTCGGCGCTCACCGGCTCGCCGCCGCCCTGACCGGATGACCGCTCTCCGCCTCTCGGCCGACTGGGTGGTGACGATGGACGGCGCTCCCATCCACGGGGGCGCCGTCGTTGTTGGCGCGGAGGGCCGGATCATTGGCGTCGAGGATGGTGGGCAGGGGGCCGGGACGACGGCTGGGTCGGTGTCCCATGCGTCGGACCGGCCCCCTGCCCACCACACCATAGTCCTCCCCGGACTCGTCAATGCCCACTCGCACCTCGAACTCACCGGGCTCGATGGTCAGGTCCAGGACGACGACTTCCCCACCTGGATCCGCCACATCATCCAGATCGTCGCGGGGCGCAGCCACGACTCCTTCGTGGCCGCCGCCAAGCAGGGGATCCGCGAAGGGTGGGCGCGCGGGGTCACCACGGTGGCCGATTGTGGTTCGACGGGTGGGGTGATGCAGGCGCTGCGTGAGCTCGACGCCAGCGGCATCGCCTACCACGAGATCTTCGGCCCCGATCCCGACCAGGCCGACACCGCGCTCGAGGCGTGGGCCCTCAGACTGGTGGAGCTCCGCAGGTTCGAAACGCCGCGGGCCAGGCTCGGCGCCTCGCCGCACGCCCCGTATACGGTGAGCGGACCGCTGTATCGCCTCGCGACCACGCACGCACGCAAGGAAAAGCTCCCAATCGCCGTGCACGTGGCCGAATCACCGCTCGAGGAGCGCTTCGTGCGCGCCGCCGCAGGAGGATTCGCCGAGGGCCAGCGAGTCCGAGGCCTGAGGCCCGAGGCCCGAGGCGTGAGTCCGGTGGCGTGGCTTGAATCTCACGGGGTGTTCGGCCCCGATTGCGTCGCGATCCATTGCTGCACCGTGAACGGCGATGACATCGAGACCCTCGCACGCCGTGGCGCCGCGGTGGCGCATTGCCCCCGGTCGAATCGGCGGCACCACCAGCTCGACGCGCCGCTGGCCCAGATGATCGGTGTCGGACTCCGGGTCGGGGTGGGGACCGACTCGGTGGCGAGCGTCAGCCCCTTCGACCTGTTCGCGGAAGTGCGCGCCGCGCGCGCTTTGGCGTCCCTCGATGCCCAGGAGGCGCTCGCGCTCATCACCCTCGGCGCCGCCCGCGCGATAGGACTCGGCGCCGAGCTCGGTTCGCTGGAGGCGGGGAAGTGGGGAGATCTGGTGGCGCTTGAGGTGCCGGCGGTCGAGGGTGCGGAGCAACTGTTCGAAGCGATCCTGGCGAGTAGCGCCGGGGATGTCTCCGGCACCTGGCTGGGGGGACGGGAAGTCTATCGGCGAAACGTTTGATTATTCGGTATACTGGATGAGTATTCAGGTCGCATCCGCATCCGCATCCGCATCCGCATCCGCCTTCCCCGGCCCACTCGATGAAGCCAAGACGCCAAGCCCTCATCCTCAAGCTCATCAGCGAAGAACGGCTCGAAAATCAGGAGGCGCTGAAGGGCGCCCTCCTTCGCCACGGCGTCGAGGCGACCCAAGCCACGCTCTCGCGCGACCTCCGCGAGCTCGGCCTCGTGAAGCTTGCCGACCCGGCGGGGGGGAGCTTCTACGCCCGGCCCGGTGACGCGACCGGGGCCGCGGGCCCCAAGCCGCAGCTCGCCCGCCTGCTTCAGTCGCTGTTGCACGCCGTGGACGGGGTCGGTCCTTTCGTCGTGCTCCGGACCGCCGCAGGATCGGCCGGTGCGGTCACGGCCGCGCTCGATCAGGCTGGCTGGGAGGAAGTGATCGGGACCATCGCCGGGGATGACACGGTGCTGGTCATCACCCGGTCGGAGAAGGCCCGCAAAGCGGTCGCCGATCGACTGCGTTCGGTGGCGAACGCGTAGGGCAAGGGGCTAACGCCCCAGGCCCCCACCCCGTCTGCAGGCCCCCTTCCACCCGCACCCCGCTGTTATTAGGCTAAGTGCATCGGCCGCTGGCGTTTGGCGACCCTTTCCGGAGGCTTTTGACGTGCGTTGTCTTGCCTTGAATGCTTCGTTCGAACCGCTGACCATGGTCCCGCTTCGGCGCGCCCTGCGCTTGGTCATCGAAGGCAAGGCGGAGATCATCGAAGCCGACAGGGGGGAGTACGTCCGAAGTGCGAGCCTGAAGGTCCCCAGGCCCGCGATCATCAGGCTCGTCCGCTTCGTGCACGTTCCCCGCAGATTCCGCCGCCAGGTCACCAACACCTTCCTCTTCGCCCGCGACGACTACCACTGCATGTACTGCGGCCGCACCCCGCATGAGTTCAAGCATCGGGAATGCCTTACCCGCGACCACCTGGTGCCGCTCAGCCGCGGCGGCGGGAACGAATGGACCAACGTCGTCACGGCCTGCTCCACCTGCAACACCCGGAAGGGGAGCCGCCTGCCGGACGAATGGGGGATCCACCCGCTCAAGCCTCCGGTCGAGCCCCACTTCGTGCACCTCGCCTGGGCCGTCCGGAAGCTCACCGGCCTGCAGGCCAAGTACATCCGCGCCTTCTACGGCGAAGAGGCCCTGCGCGCCCTTGGCGGGTGAGCAGTGAGCAGTGAGCGGTGAGCGGTAAGAGGTAAGAGGTGAGAGGGGAGGGGACGGTTCCGACAAGCGGAGCCCTCCCGAGCGAAGCGAGGGACCTACTGAGCGATGCCCGGTAGGTCCCTCACTGCGTTCGGGACGGCCCCGCTATTCATCGTCCCACCGCTCACCGCTCACCGCTCACCGCTCACCGCTTACCGCTTACCGTACCGTGAACTTGCCCGTCCGCTCTTCGATCCGGAGGCTCGGCAGCCCCGACACCGACAAGAGCGCCCGGCGGATGGCGTTGGTCACCGCGCTCCCGATCGGCTCGCTCCCCGTGGCCGCGGGCCCGACCTCACCGGAGAGGAATTGCTCCAGCTCCTTGATGTCGCTGTCGGAGAGCGTGGAGACCTCGAGTGCCACGACGTAGTAATACTCCCCCGCCTCACGCGGGCCCACCCGCACCTCCCGCGGGATGTTGAGGCCGATCGCCAGCGCATCCTTTCCCGCATACCGATAGGCCCTCTGGGAGAACCGGAACACTTCGCCCACCTGGTACTGGTCCAGGAGCGGTTCATGCCGGATCACGAGATCCCATTCGGTCTGCCGCACGAACGCATCGAACCAGTTGCCGCGGGAGCGATAGATCTGCAGCCGGTAATGGAGCCGGACCGGGAATCCCGACGCCAGCATCGACGCCACGCGCGGGTCGGTCAACAGTTCCGTCGTCCGCACCACCGGATGAAAGGTCCGACCGCCAGTGTCCGCCGTGAGGCTCACCGAAAGGTCGACGCGGCCATTCCCCTGTGCCTCGACGGAGGCAGCCCCGAGCACGAGGCCGAGGACGAGGAGGATGAGCGCGCGAGGCATCAGAACCGGCGCTGTAGCCGGATGAAGAACCGCACCGGCTGGCCGTCGGAAAGCGCCTTGCTCAGGTACGCCCCGATCCCGCCGGCATCGAGGCCGATACCGACGTCGTAGAGCCACTCGGCGAGTGTGGGGATCCGCGCGTCCGGCACCCGCCCGGGGCCGTCGCCAGTGAGCCACGCTTTCCCCATGTCGGCATGCACCACCAGGTCGACTTGGTCGAGGCCGAACGCCTGTTCCACCTGGCTGCGGTCGCGATAGCGATACAGCAGGCCGAGGTCGAGCCGACTGCGGAACTCCGCCTGCAGCGTCAGCGATCGGTCGCAGAGCGCCGGCTGGGCTGGGTCGGCGGGTGCCCCCTGGTTGCAGGTCGACCAGCGGAAGGCATAGCCGGGCAGCACCCCTGGCCCACCGAGGGAGAGCCGCTGTTGCATCGGCAGCGGATCGCCACCGAGCCACCCGCCGCCCACGAGGCGGAGGTTGATCCGCATCGCCGGGGTCAGGCGATTGTACGCCCGCGCGTCGAACCAGATCCGGTGAAAGGCATAGGAGCCGTCGGTCGGGATCGCATCGCGCACGGTCGGAGGCAGATCGAGTGGGGCCACGTTCTCGCTGGCCGACCGCTCCCAGTTCAGGCGGATCCACATCCCGGAGTTGGCGAGCTGGCTCTCGTTCCGGGTGTCGTAGGTGAACCCGAGGTGGACTGTCTTGTACCGGCCGTCGTCGATGAGCGGGTTCGGGCGCCAGCTCTCGTCGGAACGGAAGAGCGTCCAGGGGTCATTGGCCGGGAGCGAGCGCTGGCTCTCAGTGAGCCAGCCTCCTTCGACGCGGAATGACGACCCCGCCCAGTAATAACCGTAGAGCGAGAGCCCCTCGTTCAGGAAGTAGTCGCGATAGTCGCGGTGCAGGAGGAGCGTCGACCACCCGACCTCGCTGCGCGAGAGCGGCTGGTCTTCGATCGCCTTCACCAGTTGCGAGGCCCGGACGCCGAGACCCCACCCATGGCGCCACGAGGACCCGTCGATCAGGTCGAAATGGGCGTCGTAGCCGACCTGCTCCCCGAGCTGCGTCGGGTCGCCGGCGGTGCGGACGATGCCGAGCAGCTCGAGCGTCGCCTTGCGGTCAGGGGTCGGGCGATAGGTGAACCGGGGACCGAGGGTGATCGGTAGTCCTTCGACGCGGTCATAGGTGCCGCCGCTCGACAGGAAGATGGTGGTGTTCACCTTCCCGGTCTGGAACGACCGCTGGGCGCCGCCGAATTCGAGGATCGCTCGGCGTCGTTCGCGCACGGCCAAGGAGCCGTCGGCCTGCCGCACGACCGGTGCGGCGTCTGGGTATGCCTCGACCTTGCCCCGGAGGGCGCCGGCCGTGTCGCCCAGCACCTGGCCCCCCACCACCAGGACGTCGCCGGTGATCGTCCCGCCGGAGAGGAGTTCGAGGTCGCCATTCACGACCAGGACGGGACCCTCGACCGTCCCCGCGACCCGGAGCGGCCCGCGCCACATGGCCACGCCACCCGCGAGCCTCGTTCCGGCGGGAAGCGTGACGATCCCTTCGAGTCGGGTCGTGCCCGTGGCGTTGAAGAAGGTGAGGGCCCGCTGCAGCACGTCGCCCGGCAGGCCGGGACGCTGGGCCACCGGGGTGGCAGGCGCGTCGGGATCGATGACGATGACGGAGTCCTGCGCGGTCGCGGCAGCGAGCGGAGCGCAAGTCAACAGTGCCAACAATAGGTGACCGGTGACCAGTGACCGGTGACCGGGCCTTGCGAGCCGATGCCCGCCGTACGATCGGCGTGTGTTCCTCATTGCGATCCCTCCCTAAGCCCGGTCACTGGTTACGGGTCACTGGTCACCTACAGTCCGAGGCGCCGCATCCGCCGATACAGATTCGCCCGATCGGTGCGGAGGGTCCGCGCTGCTTCCGCGACATTCCCACCCGAGCCGGCGAGCGCGTTCCTGATCAATTGCCGCTCGTACTCATCCAGCGCATCTGAAAGCGGCCGATCGGGCGCCTCAGGGACGGTCGCTGAGGCCCGGGGCCAGGGGCCCGACGCCTGCGGCAATACCGCCGCGACCGCCTCGACCCCGATCTCCGCTTTGCCCCCGCTCACGATGATCAGGCGCTCGATGATATTCGCCAGTTCGCGCACGTTGCCGGGCCACTGATAGGCCGCGAGCGCGGCAAGGGCATCGCGGGTGAACCTCGGCGTCCCGACCGGACGCACCCGGTGCGCCAGGTGGGCGACCAGGTCGGGGAGATCCTCGAGCCGGTCGCGCAGAGGCGGGAGCTGGATGGGGAAGACGTTGAGCCTGAAATAGAGATCCTCCCGGAATACTCCACTCGCCACCGACTGCTCCAGCTGTCGATTCGTCGACGCGAGGACCCGCACGTCGACCCGCTCCGCTCGTTCGGCACCGACGCGCTGCAGCTCCCCGGTCTCGAGCACCCGGAGCAGTTTCGCCTGGGCTTCCAGGCTCAAGTCGCCGATCTCGTCGAGCAGGATGGTGCCGCCGTCGGCCAGCGCGAAGCGGCCGAGCCGGCGCTCGGTGGCGCCGGTGAAAGCGCCGCGCTCATGCCCGAAGAGCTCCGACTCGACCAACTCCCGCGGGATCGCCGCACAGTTGACCGGAATAAAGGGGCGCTTGGCCCGCTTGCTCCCGCGGTGGATCGCGGCGGCCACGAGTTCCTTTCCCGTGCCCGACTCGCCGGTGATGAGCACCCGCGTGTCGGTCGGCGCCACCTGCGCGATCTGCTCCTTGACCCGCGCCATTCCGCGCCCGACGCCGATGAGCTCTCCCGGGGTCGCTACCTGGGTGCGGAGCACACGGTTCTCGAGCTGGGTACGTCTCAGCTCGAGCGCCGACCGCAGGGTGACCAGCACCGCTTCCGGGCTCAGTGGCTTCTCCAGGAACTGGAACGCACCGAGCTGTGTGGCGCGCACCGCATCGGAGAGCTGGGCCTTCCCGCTCATCATGATCACCGGTGCCTCAAGTCCTCGCGCCCGCATCGCCTCGAGCGTCGCGAGCCCGTCGGGCCCCGGTGGCATCATCAGGTCGCAGAAGGCGGCATCGGGGTCGAGCTTCTCCAGCTCGATCAGCGCCGCATTCCCATTTCCCGCCTCCACGACCTCGAACCCCTCGGCGCGCAGCAGCGCGCCGAGCATCCGGCGGATGTTGGGTTCGTCATCGATCAACAGGATGGTAGGCATCAGCCCTCTCCCCCGGCCCCTCCCCCTGTCGGGGGAGGGGAGAACATCGCCGGGATCCGGAACACGAACACCGCCCCACCCCCCGCATTCTCCTCCACGCTCACCGTCCCGCCGTGTACCTCAACGGTCTGCCGCACCAGCGCCAGGCCGAGTCCCGTGCCGTCCTTCTTGGTGGTGACGTACGGCTGGAAGATCCGCTCCCGGTCGCTCGAGCGGATCCCCGGCCCCCGATCGGCGATCCGGACCTCTGCGCCCCCGTTGCGCGGCGTGATCGTTACCCGCAGCTCCCCTGCGCCGCCCTGCGCCTCGGCGCCATTGCGCAGCACGTTGCTGAACGCGCGCCGGAGCGGGTCGAGATGTCCCATCACCCGCGGCGTGGCAGGATCCGCTACGACCAACGTGGTCACCTCCGGCGGCAACGATGTCCGGATCAACTCTTCCAGCAGCTCGCGCAGATCCACCTCGGCGGCTGGGCCTTCGGGAAGGCGGCCGAAGTCGGCGAATTCACGGGCCAGCTGTTCGAGCCGCCCCGACTCGGTCGTGAGCACCTCGAGCGCTTCGATCTGATCCGGAGTAGCGCTCCGGCTGAGCTGGGTCACCGCAAAGCGCATCGGCGTCAGCGGGTTCTTCATTTCGTGTGCCACCCGGCGTGCCACCTCGCGGAAAGCGCGGAGCCTCGTCGCCTCGAGCTCCCGCTCGCGTCCGACGTCCAGTTCATCCGCCATCCCGCGGAGCGCATCGCGGAGCACGCCGAATTCGGGTGCCCCCTTCTTGGGGGGCTCGGTCGGCAGCGGCTCCCGGCGACGGATGAAGCCGGTCCATTCCACCAGTTCGCCGATCGGTCGGCTCAGCTGGCGCGACAGGTGTCCGGCGATGCGGGTGCCGGCATAGACGATGATGGCGCCGAGGAGGAGCAGCAGCGCCGTCGCCGCGGCGCCGAGGTACTTGCTGTAGGCGCTGATCTGTTGGGTGCGGGAGAGGACGGTGCTGAGAGCGGCCGCGTGATCGGCCAGGGCCTTCCGCTCCGCGCGCGTGAGCCTGGTGGTGTCGAGGGTCTGGATCAGCACCCGACCACTGTTCCCCGATGCCGCCACGGCGGTGCGCATCGC
The DNA here is from genome assembly GCA_039917855.1 of Gemmatimonadales bacterium. Classification (GTDB taxonomy): domain Bacteria; phylum Gemmatimonadota; class Gemmatimonadetes; order Gemmatimonadales; family GWC2-71-9; genus CAMLHU01. The sequence continues at coordinate 28,035 of JBDSIR010000058.1, forward strand.
TTCGGCGGTGGAGCTGTTCTGGAGCGTCAATGCCCAGCTCACCAGCACGGCACCGGTCGGCAGCACGCCGAGAGCGAGCAGCGCCCAGAGGATGCGCTGACGGAAGGTGAGTGGGCGGGCGAGCATGCTGGAATGTAGGGTGGTGCGTGTCATTTGAACACAGCGCCTGGAGCCTGACGCCGGGAGAGGATGATTCGGAATTCGTATCGAGTCGGTAAGTATTTGTGGATCATGGCCTTATCACCTGGCATCGTGTGGTATTACGCCTCAGGTCTCCCATTACCTCTCCAGGCTCCAGGCGCGAGGCGCTCCCCTATGAACCATCCGCCCCCACCCCTATCTTTCCCCCGCCTGTGACCGACCAGAACCCCTTGTCCGACCTGCACTTCGCCCATCTGTTCGATCGGCGAGCTGCGGCGCATCCCGACCGCGAATTCCTCGTGGCCGGCGAGGGGCGTTGGACCTGGGGTCAGGTCCGGGCCCGGTCTTCCGCGTTGGCCGAGTCGTGGGCGGAGCGGGGAATCAAGCAGGGGGACAGGATCGCCCTCGTCCTCCCGAACTGGCCTGAGGGGGTCGTGGCGTTCATCGCCGCCGCCCGACTCGGCGCCATCGTGGTGCCGCTCGACCCTGGATCCAGTCTCCATGAGCTCCGGTACCTCCTCCGCCACGGCGAAGTGCGCGCGGCGGTCGTGGCGGAGCAGTGGAATGGTGAGGAGCTGCTCGAGCAGTTCGACGAGCTCCTTCCTGACCTTCCCGATCTCGCTTTTCTGGTGACGGTGGGGCCCGAGGATCTCTGGCACGACGACCGGGTCCTCCAGTTCGAGGACCTGGTGGCGAAAGGGGGCGTGCGGGAGCCGCGCGTCGCCGACTTCGACCCCGCCGTGACGCCGCTCTGCCTGATCTACACGAGCGGCACCACCGGCAAGCCGAAGGGCGTGGTGCTGACGCACGCCGCCCTGGTCGGCTCGTCGAAGGCGACGGCGGAGGCGATCGGCAGCGGTCCCGACGACCGGGTACTCCTGGGTGTGCCGCTCTTCCACGTCTTCGGCCTGTCGGTGCTCGTGGCCACCGTGGCGAGCGGCGGGACGCTGGTGCTGCAGGAGCGTTTTCGCCCTGCGGAGACACTGGCGTTGATCCCGCGCGAGCGGATCACCCTGTTGCACGGCGTCCCGACGATGTTCGCGCTGCTCATGCGCGAGCCGGGTTTCGACCCGGCAGAGCTTCGGACCCTCCGCACCGGCATCATCGGCGGGAGCTTCGTATCCGAAGAGTTGGTCACCCGCATCCGTACCTGGTGCGATGTGCAGATCGCCTACGGCCTGACCGAGACCGGCCCGACCATCAGCGTTTCCCGCCCCGGCGACCCGGCCGGCAAGCGGGCGCAGACGGTGGGGCGGCCTTTGGCGGGCGTCGAGGCGACGATCCGTGATGTGCTCACGGGGACCCTGCATGGGCTCGAGGCGGTGGGGGAACTGGCGGTGAGGACGCCGTTCATCATGACGGGGTATCATCGCATGCCGGGGGAGACCCAGAAGGTCTTCACCCCGGAGGGCTATTTCCTGACCGGCGACCTGGCCGTCCTTGACGCGGACGGGTACATCCAGCTCGTCGGCCGACGGAAGGAGCTCATCATCCGTGGGGGACAGAACGTGAGTCCCCGCGAAGTAGAAGATATTCTGCGCGCCCACCCGGCGGTGGACGACGCCAGCGTGATCGGCCTGCCCCATGAGGTCATGGGCGAGGTGATCTGTGCCTGCGTCGTCGCCGTGGAAGGCGCCATCGTGACCGGCGACGAACTCAAGGAGTTCTGTCGCGACCAACTCGCCGACTACAAGGTCCCCGACCTCGTGCGGTTCTTCGACGCCTTCCCGCTGACCGGGTCAGGCAAGGTGAAGCGTCGTGAACTCACACGAGTGGTGGAACTGGAGCACTCAACGACGTGAATGCCATGACGCGACGGCCCCGGCCCCAGGCCGAGGCTCCCGCCAATCCCAATGCGCCCAATGCGGCGCTCCTGATCGACTTCGACAACGTCACCCTCGGCATCCAGAGCGATCTGGCGCGCGAACTGCGCCAGCTCATCCGGAGCGATGCGCTCGGTGGTCATGTGACCATCCAGCGCGCCTACGCCGACTGGCGGCGCTTCCCGCAGTACCTGGTGCCGCTCACCGAGGCCTCGGTCGAGCTGGTCAGCGCCCCCGCCGTCGGGCCCAACAAGAAGAACGCCACCGACATCCGTCTCGCCATCGACGCGATGGAGCTGGCCTTCACCCGGCCCGAGATCGGGACCTTCATTCTCCTCTCCGGCGACAGCGACTTCTCCGCCCTGGTCAACAAGCTCAAGGAATGGGGCAAGTACATCATCGGCGTCGGTATGAAGGAGAGCAGCAGCGACACGCTGATGCGGGTGTGCCACGAGTACTACAGCTACTCCGACCTCGCCGGCCTGAAGAAGTCCGACGACATCGCCCGTGATCCCGGCAAGCCGCAGGATCCGTGGCTGCTGGTCGGCGCTGCGGTGGCGCAGATGGTCAAGAACCGCGACGTCATGCGAGCCGACCGGCTCAAGCAGGTGATGCAGCAGCTCGATCCCGCCTTCGACGAGCGGCACGCCGGTAAGGGCTACAGCCGGTTCTCAATGTTCGTCACCGACGCGGCCGAGAAGGGTCTCATCTCCGTTCGGAAGATGGAGAACGGCCAGCTCGAGGTCGCGCCTGCCGAGGGCCCGACGTCCTCGCCGGGCCATGCGTCCTCGTCGGGCCATGCGCCCTCGCCGAGCCGCAGAGGCGCAGCTGCAGAGGCTCCGGCCGCACCGACCCCAGCCGAAGAGCGTCCGGCGGGAGGACGGGGACGCGGTCGGGGTCGCGGACGAGGTCGCGGCGAGGCCGCCGCTGCGCCGCGATCGGAGGCGCCCCGCGCGGCTCACGCGCCGCGTGCAGTGCCGGTGTCTGACAAGCTCACGCTCGCCGCTGGGTTCGAGCTGCTCACCACGTCGCTCAAGGAGCTCCCGCCCCCGGTCGCGGGCGAGGCCCTGCGGCTCCGGATGATCGCCAACCTCGGCCGCGAGGACGTGCTCCTCGATGCGAGCCGCTTCGATCGGCTTCTCCGGCAGGCGCACGACGCCGAGCTGGTGGAGGTCCGGAAGGTCGGCGAGGATATGTACGACGTGGCGCCGCTCGGGCAGACCAGCGCCCCGCCGGCACGCTACGAGCGGAAGCCCCAACCATCGTCCCGACCGGCCGAGGCATCAGTGCAGCCGCCGACCCCTGCGGCCGTCGATGTTCCTCTGCCGCCGGCCGCTCCTCGCGCCCTCGGCATCCGCCGCGGGTCACGGACCGGGATGGTCAAGGCGGCGATCCCGCTCGTCGGAGTCATCTCGCTCGATGACGACGCCCCCAAGGCACCGGCGGTCGAGGAGAAGCAGACGTCGCGTGGTCGCGGACGTGGTCCGAAGGCGGAGGTCGGGGCGACGCCTAGGGCGTCCGAGGCGGACGCCCCTACGAAGCCCCGGCGCCCGCGCGGTCGAGGCCGGGGGAAGCCGAAGGCGGGCACGGAGGCGTAAGCTCTGGGCCAGTTGTGGCGCGGCTTGCCGCGCTGTTGGGGGAGGGAGTCTCCGTTGTGGCGCGGCTCGCCGCGCTGTTGGGGGAGGGAGTCTCCGTTGCGGCGCGGCTTGCCGCGCTGTTGGGGGAGGGAGTCTCCGTTGCGGCGCGGCTTGCCGCGCCTTGGAGCAGGGCGAGTCACGGCTCAGGCGCAGCAAGCTGCGCCGCAACGGGGTTCGGGCCGCTAGAAGAGCGCAGCAAGCTGCGCCACAACGGGTTCGGGCCGCTAGAAGAGCGCAGCAAGCTGCGCCACAACGGGTTCGGGCCGCTAGAAGAGCGCAGCAAGCTGCGCCGCAACGGGGTTCGGGCCGCTAGAAGAGCGCAGCAAGCTGCGCCACAACAGGGTTCGGGCCGCTAGAAGAGCGCAGCAAGCTGCGCCACAACAGGCGCCCCCCAGAAACAACCAGCGGCGCGCCTCCGGCGCGCCGGCAGAGGCGAAAGCAAGATCCGGGTAGAGCTTCGGCGCTACCCGGTTTTCTTTTCTGGTATGCCCAAGCCCCTCCCGCTCTCCTTCTTCCGCCGCCCGGCCGAGGTCGTTGCTCCTGAGCTCCTCGGCTGCACCCTGACGGTCACTCAGCGCAGTTCATCCGCCCGTCCGCCCATCCGCCTATCCGCCATCATCACAGAGGTCGAAGCCTACCTCGGCGTCCGGGACCCCGGCTCCCACGTCTGGAATGGGCGTCGCACCCCGACCACTACGAATCTCTACGCGCCCCCCGGTACCTGGTACGTCTACAGGAGCCACGGACTCCATTGGTGCTGCAACCTCACGACGAAGGGACCGGAGGAAGGGCACGCAGTGCTGCTGCGCGGGGTGGTGGTAACGGACGCTCGGACGCTCAAGGTGATGCAGAGACGCAGGGGTGCAGTGGTACAGAAGGATCTGACCAATGGACCGGGGAAACTGACCCAGGCGCTTGGGATCGATCGATCACTGGATGGGGTGCTGATGGCGGGGAGTTGGGCGCAGGTCTTCGCGGAAGGGACTTCACGCGATACCCAACACCCAATACGCCTCACGCCGAGGATCGGACTTACGCGGGCAGTGGATTGGCCGCTGCGGTGGCTGATGAAATGAGAAGGGCGCCCCACCCGGAGCGCCCCGCTTCGTTGCTTCGCACGAATGTCCGCTAAGGGCTTGGGGCTCAGGGCTCGTTGAAATCCTCCCAAGCCCTTAGCCCCCAACCCCAAGCATCCTTCAGATCAATTTGAGCTGGGAGCCCACCTTCTTGAACGCCGTCAGCGCCCGGTCCATATGCTCCTTGGTGTGTGCCGCACTGATCTGGCACCGCACTCGCGCCTGACCCTGCGGCACCACTGGGAAGCCGAACCCGGTCACGAACACCCCTTCCTCCAGCAGCTTGTCGCTCATCTGGATCGCCGCCGAGGTCTCACCCAGGATCACGGGGATGATCGGCGTCTCACCGGGAAGGGGCTTGAAGCCCAAGGCCAATAGCCCTTCCCGGAAGTACTTCGCATTGTCGCGGAGAAGCTGCACCCGCTGCGGCTCCCGCTCCAGCACCTCGATGCTCCGCTTGGCGCTCGCCGCCACGGTGGCGGGGATGGCGTTGCTGAAGAGCTGTGGTCGCGCGCGCTGGGTCAGGTAGTCGGTGACCGCTGCGCTCCCCGCTACGAACCCTCCCGCCGCACCTCCCAGCGCCTTCCCCAGCGTGCTGGTGATGATGTCGATCTGGCCCACCATTCCGAAGTGCTCCGCGGTCCCTCGGCCATGCTTGCCGAGTACCCCGGTGGCGTGGGAGTCATCGACCACGAGGATGGCGTCGTGCTTGTTGCACACCTCGCGGAGCCCCGGGAGGTCGGCGATCGCGCCCTCCATCGAGAAGATGCCGTCGCTGATGACCATCTTGAACCGCCGGTCGGTGGCGGCCGCCAGCTTGGCGTCGAGGTCCTTGAGGTCGGCGTGCTCGTAGACTCCGGTCTGACACTTGGTGATCGCCTTGGCGAGGCGGATGCCGTCGATGATCGAGGCGTGATTGAGCTGGTCGGAGAGCACCAGGTCCTGCTCGCCGAGCAACGTCCCCGGCGTCGCTTCGTTGGCGTTCCAGCAGCTCACGAAGGAGAGCGAGCTCTCCGTCCCGACGAGCCGAGCGCACGCCTCTTCCAGCTCGCGATGGATGGTGAAGGTCCCGCAGATGAACCGGACGCTCGCCGTCCCCGCGCCGTACGCCTCCAGCGCCTCCTCCCCCGCCTTGACCACTTCGGGATCATCCGAGAGGCCGAGGTAGTTGTTGCTGGAGAGGACGATGACCTGCCCGCGTCCCTCCATCTCCACCACCGGCCCCTGGGGGGAGGCGATGTAGTTGAGCCGCTTGTAGACGCCGTCGCGCTTGAATCCTTCGAGGTCCGCGCGGACCTTGGTCTCGAATGCCTTGGACATCAGATCTCCAGGATGACCTTGCCGGCCTTGCCGTCCTTGATGAGCCCGATCGCCTCCGCCATCCCTTCCATCGGGAAGCGATGGGTCACCACCGGCCGCGGATCGAGCTTCCCGCCGCGGAGCAGGGCGAACATCTGCTCCCAGGTGTCGTACATCTTCCGGCCCGTCACGCCGTAGAGCGTGAGTCCTTTGAAGATGATGCTCTTGGCGAAGTTGACGTCGGTGTTCTTCGCCGGCGTCCCGAGGAAATTGATCCGTCCCCCGAGGCGCACCGCCTCGAATGCCTGCGTATGCGCCTCTGGATGGCCGCTCATCTCGAGCACCATATCGACGCCGTTGGTGCCGGAGAGCGCGCGGACCTTCGCCACGACGTCGTCGGTCGCGGGGTCGAGTGTCACGTCCGCCCCCATCTTTGTGGCCAGCTCTCGGCGGCTCGCGCTGAAGTCGCTCGCGATCACCAGGCTCGCTCCCGCCGCCTTGGCCACCCCCACCGCGAAGCACCCTATCGGGCCGCAGCCGATCACGAAGACGGTATTGCCCGCGACCATCCCTTCGAGGGCGGTGTGCACGGCGTTCCCGATCGGGTCCATGATCGCCCCGATGTCGGTGGGGATACTGCCCAGCTTCATCACGTTGCTGACCGGCATCGCGATATACTCGGCGAAGGCCCCATCGCGATCCACGCCGATGATCTGGGTCCGCTCGCACACATGCCCCTGTCCGGTGCGGCAAGGGCGGCAATGCCCGCAGATGATATGCCCTTCCGCGGTGACCTTGTCGCCCACCTTCAACAGCCCTGTAGCTTGGGCCTCTGGCCCGAGAAGTTCGATCTCGCCCGCGAACTCGTGGCCGATCACCAGCGGCGGTTTCAACCGCGCTGAGGCCCATGCGTCCCACTCCCAGATGTGGAGATCGGTGCCGCAGACGCCGGCGTGGCGCACGCGTATGAGGACGTCATTCGCCCCGACCTTGGGGGTGGGGACGTCCTTCACCTTCATGCCGGGAGCGGCCGATTCTTTGACGAGGGCTTTCATTATTCAGTGGGAGGAGACTGCTGAATATAGCGCCCCCAGCCTCTCCCCCTGTCCCCCTGTCCCCCTCTCCCTGTCGGGAGAGGGGGAACGGCGCTGAAGGCTCCCCTAGATGCTTCGCCCCTGCCCACCGTCGATTCGCAGCGCCTGCCCGGTGATGAACCCGCCCTTGTCGCTCGCCAGGAACGCCGCCAGCGCCCCCAACTCCGCCGGATCCCCAAGTCGTCCCGCTGGGATCGCCCTTATCGCCTTCTCCTCTTCTCCCTTGACCCCCAGCCCCGAACCCTTCGCTCTCGCTTCCCATAATTCGGCCAGCCGGGCAGTCCCGAACATCCCGGGACAGAGCGCGTTCACCGTCACCCCGTGAGGGGCTACCTCGTCCGAGAGCCCTTTCACCAGGCCGAGGACGCCCGCACGCGCCGCAGACGACAGAATGAGCCCGGGGATCGGCTCGAGTGCGCTGAGCGAGGTGATGACCAGCAGTCTCCCCCACTTCCGCTCGAGCATTCCTGGAAGCGCCGCGCGGAAAAGAGAGACGGCCGAGAGCAGATTGGTCTCGATCGCGCGGACCCAGGTCGCGTGATCGTGCGACAGGAATGGTCCGGGCGGGGGACCGCCGGCATTTGCGAGGACGATGTCGAGGGTGCCGAAGGAGCGTGCTGCGAGTTGGGTGATGCGTGTTGCGTCTTCGGCAATACTCACGTCACCAGCAATCGCGATGATCTCACCTCCGCCCTGGGCCCTGAGCTTTGTTGCTGCGGCGTCGAGTTTCTTCGCATCCCGACCATTGATCGCCACTCGGCACCCCTCGCGCGCCAGCGCCTCGGCCACGGCGTAGCCGAGCCCGGCGGAAGCACCGCAGATGAGGGCCGACTTGCCGCCAAGTCCAAGATCCATTGGGATCAGCTCCCCCTCTCCCGCAAGGGAGAGGGGGTCGGGGGGTGAGGTGAGGCGGGAGGGGTTGGGGGAGGGGTGGTCAGGCGTGCGCCGATGCCGGGGTGATGGCTTCGATCTTCACCGCCGAGACCTTGAACGACGCGATCTTGGCATACGGGTCGAGCTTCGGGTTGGTCAGGAGGTTCGCCGCCGCCTCGCGGAAGTGCATCGGGATGAAGATCTGTCCTTTGGCCTGCCGCTCCGAGATCCGGACGCCGATGAGCATCGAGCCGCGCCGGGAGGTGACCCGCACCTCGTCCCCTTCGCTCACGCCGAGCGCCTTCGCGTCCTCGGCGTGCATGTCGACCACCGGGGTCGGTTCACGCGCATCGAGACCCTGCGAGCGCCGGGTCATCGTGCCGGTGTGCCAGTGGTACATCTGGCGGCCGGTGTTGAGGACGAAGGGATACTCCGCGTCGGGGAGCTCGTTCGGCGGGAGGTACTCGACCGGCACCAGAAGCGCCTTGCCGTCGGGAGTGGGAAAAGTGTCCTCGAAGAGGAAGGTCGTTCCCGGGTGGTCGGCGTGCGGCACCGGATACTGAAGCGAACCGAGCTTCTCGATCCGCGCGAAGCTGATCCCGCGATAGGTCGGCGTGACCCGGGCGATCTCATCCATCACCGCGGCGGGACCGCTCCAGGAGGTCTTGAGGCCGAGTCGCTGCGACAGCTCCACGATGATGTGGAGGTCCTGGCGCGCCTGCCCGGGAAGTGGCACCGCCGGGCGCATCAGCTGGACGTGCCGGTCGGTATTGGCCGTCGTGCCGAGCTTCTCGGCGAAGGAGCTACCGGGGAAGACCACGTCGGCCCAGCGCGCCGTCTCCGTCAGGAAGAGATCGTGCACCGCCAGGAACTCGAGCCCCCGCACCCAATGCTCGGCGTGCGAGATGTTGGGATCCGAGAGCACCGGGTTCTCGCCGAAGACGTAGAGGCCCCGGATCGGGGAGCCATCGAGCACCATCTCGGTGACCATCATCCCCGACTTGAGCGACAGCGACTCTTCGGGCACGCCCCACGCCGCCGCGTACTCCTTGCGGTTGGCGGGGTCGGTCACCCTGCGGTAGTCGGTGTAGGCGAAGGGGATCGCCCCCATATCCGAGGCGCCTTGCACGTTGTTCTGCCCCCGGACCGGGAGCATCGCCGCGCCCCAGCGTCCCACCATCCCGCAGATGAGCATCAAATTGAGCAATGACGCCACGATATCGGTGCCGGTGGAGTGTTGCGTCAACCCCATCGCCCAGAGGGTCGAGGTGTTGGGCCCCTTGGCGTACATCTCGGCCGCGGCGGCGATGGTGGCCGCCGGGATCCCGGTGATCTGTTCGCCGAGCGCCAGGGTGTATGGTTGCACCGCGGCCTTCAGGGCCTCGAACTCCTTGGTGCGCGCCGCGATGAACTTCTTGTCCTCCAGCCCCTTCTCGATGATGTGGCGCACCATCGCGTTGTACAGCACCACGTCGGTGCCGGGCATCATCTGCAGGTGGATATCGGCCAGCCCCGCCAGCTCGGTGCGCCGAACGTCGGCCACGATGAGCTTGGCCCCCTTGGCGACCGCGCGCTTGATGAGGGCGCCGAACACGGGGTGGGTCTCGGTGGTGTTGGCGCCCGAGATGAAGATGACGTCGCACGCCTCCTCGATCTCGCGCATCGAGCCCGAGGCGGCCGAGGTGCTGAGGGCGCGACTCATCGCGGCCACCGAGGTGCTGTGGCAGAGGCGGGTGCAGTGGTCGATGTTGTTGGTGCCGAAGGCGGCGCGCACCATCCGCATCATCGCGTAGTTCTCCTCGTTGCTGCACTTAGCCGAAGAGAGCGCCGCGAGCGACTCGGGACCGTGGGTGCGCCTGAGGCGGAGGATCTCCTGCGCGACGAGGCTCATCGCCTCTTCCCAAGTCGCTTCGCGGAAGGTGCTGTACCAGCTCTCGGGTGTGGCGACCCGGTCGCGCACGTCGTCCTCGCCCACCGCGATAGGGAGCCCCGTCTGGGGTGGCTTGCCGACCGCGCGCATCGGGGGGCGGGGCTTGGACTGGCGTCCCTGCTCTTCGACCGTGTGCCACGGCCCGTCACGGTGCCGCGGCGATTCGCCGGTCCACTTCCACTCCCCGCCGTCGTGCACCCACCCCTTCCGGATCAAGGGATGGGTGAGCCGGTCACGGTGCTGGGGGAAGTCATACCCGAACCGGCCCTTCACGCAGGTGCTGCCCTGGTTCGGGGTGTTCTCCTCGATCCAGGGGGAGGTGACCCGCACGATCTGGTCTCCCTTGGAGGCCACGTCGATCTGGCATCCGACCCCACAGTAGGGGCAGACCGTGCGGGTCACCTTGTCGGGGGTGCGGACCGCCTCCTCGCCGAAACGGGTGCGGGGGATGAACTCGAAAATGGCACCCGTCGGGCAGACCCGGACGCACTCGCCGCACCAGGTACAGCCGGCGTGGTCGGGATCTCCGTCGCCGCCGACGATGATGTGCGCCTGGCCCCCGCGGTCCCCCACGTCGAGCACGCCGACCTCCTGGATGTCCTCGCACGCGCGGACGCAGCGGGTGCAGAGGATGCAGTGGCTCATGTCGTGCTGGATCATCGGGTCGCCGGGGCGCTCGTCGCCCCCGCGGAGCGGCAGATCCCGGTGGGGGCGCGGGGTGACGCCGTATTCGACCACGTACTGCTCGAACTCGTTCTTGGAGTGCTCGCGACCACCATTGGAGAGATGTTCGCCCGGATAGCGCTCCAGGAGCATCTGGAGTACGCCCTTCCGGTTCTCCTTCGCCGCCTCCGAGTGGGTCTCGACCACCATCCCGTCGGCCGCCGCGGCGCCGCAGGAGGGCACCAGCTTCGGCTGCCCCTGCACCGACACGAGGCAGATCCGGCAATTGGCCACGTTCGGCAGCTTGGGATACCAGCAGAGCGTCGGAACGTCGACCTCGGCGGCACGCGCGACATCGAGGATCGTCTGGCCGGGCGTGAATTCCCGCTTGGTGCCATTCAGCGTGATCGAAGGCATACTGGAGCTTAGGGATGGGCCGGAGCTGGTGCAAGGAGGGCTCTGGGGACCTGCCATGACCGCGAGGGCAGGACCGGGTATTGCGCGCGACCGGGATATTTGAAATGTTTGGGGGAGTTGAGCGGAGCGAAGCAGGTCACGGGCCCGGCCGTCGCCGGGCTCGCCTGCTTGGTGACCGGGTAAGGGCAACGGCAAAGGCAAGGAGGCGAGAAAGCCGAACGTCAAAAGGGGACCCCGTTACGGAGTCCCCTTCATCATTGAGGCTTCGCGCCTCTTTACCCTTCCCCTTGCCCTTACCTGATCAGTCCACCGGCATGTGATAATGCCAGTGATCCGCCGCGCCCTCACCATCATCCTCCACCCACATGTAGGCCCAGATTGAGACCGGCGCCTCGGCATCAGTGCCGGGCGTCACGATGATCCCCAGGGGCTCGTTCTCAGTGATAGCGGTCGTCGGTGCCACAGCTGCTCCTTGGTCAGGGAGGGAAAATGAACCCTCCACACCACCTCTAGAGCAGCAGCCGTGCCACGATTGAAAAGCTCATAACTACTGTTGCCACAATTGTTTAGTCGCGAGCATCAAGTAGCTTGTGTCTATCTGACTCGTTCAAGTTGTCGTCAGACTGACACGGACGCTCGAGCAGCAGGTCCTCACTACCGGCCGAGCCCGATCGGCGGCGGGAGGAATGATGCTCCCGCATCCAGCCGTCGTAATAGTTCAGCAGCGTTGTGGCGGGGGACCCCTCCCTCGCCATGATGGCATGAGCTCCGCCCGGTCCGGTCTGGGTCTGCAGCGCCACCACCAGCCAGTCCCGCTCCGACGGGGTAAGCGAGCGGAGTGCGTCAGCGTCGATCATCACGAGGTGCGCCGGGCCATCGAGCGACGGGAGCCAACCATTGCCGAGCTGGACCACGTACGCCTCCACCGTCTCGCCCAGCGCCTCGGAGGCGAGCTGGAGCTCGAGCGCCTCGACCCGGGCCAGGTCGGCCGCGAGGAAGGTGACCTGCACATCGTAGGCGGCGAGGAGGCAGGCGGCCGCGCCGCACCCGGTCCCCACCAGCACCGCGCGGTCCCCCGGTTCGAGCCGGGGCAGGAGGCGCACCACCGGATGATAGGCGGCCAACCCCCAGCGGTTCGGCTCACGCTGCGATTCCCGGATGCTCTGGAAGTGGGTGCGCCACCGCTTGTACGACGGCAACTTGAGCCGCTTCATGATCAGCTTGTCCACCGATTCGAGCACGAGCACTTCGGTGAGCACGAGCTGGCCTTCCAGCGCGCCGGTCATCTCGGCGGTGGCCTCGGCGGCGAGCTGCATCAATTCATTGCGGGACAGGGCGTGCTTGTAGGCCTCGATGCGCTGCATGAGGTACTGCTGATACTGCTGCTGCAGTGAGATCGGCGCCCGGCGGCGCGCCCGGCGGCCCGTGGCCTCGGCGGCGGTCAGCATGGCTCGACGTGCACCACGACGATGTGGAAGCCGAGGTCGCGCCGCAGCGCCTCCTCGACGGCCTCGGTGACGCGATGGGCGGAGCTGACGGTCACCGTCCCCGGAACGCTGATCGTGAGCTCGGCGAAGCGCTGATGTCCCGAGGAGCGCGACCGGATGGCGTACGCTTCCGCCACGCCGTCGACCCCCTTGGCCACCCGCTGGATCTCGTGCGAGTCGAGCGCCGCCTGGTCCATCAGGGTCGGCATCGCCTGCATCACCACCTGCCAGCCGATGCGCGCCACGAAGACCCCTACGACAAGGGTCAGCACCGGGTCGGCCCAGCCGTACCCTGCCGAGGTGAGGCCGAGTCCGACGAGCACCGCCATCGTGACGTAGACGTCGGACTGCGTGTGCGCGGCGTCAGCGATGAGGAGGTCGCTCTGCAGCGCCTTGCCTCGCCGCCGCTCGTACCACGCCACCCAGATGTTGATGACGAGCGTGAACACCAGGAGGGTCAGGTCGAGGGGGCGTACTGTGATCGGGTCGCCCCCGTGCAGCAGGCGGTCGAAGGCGCTGCGAAGGAGTTCGAAGAGGGTGAGCGAAAGGAACACCACGATGGCCAGGGCGCCGAGGGTCTCGAACTTGGCGTGGCCGTAGGGATGGTCGTCGTCGGGGCCGCGCGCGGCGAAGCGCACGACCGCGAGGCCGAGGATGTTGTTGATGCCGTCGACGGAGGAGTGCACTGCGTCGCCCAGGACCGAGAGGGAGCCGGTGGCGTACCCGATCAGGACCTTGATCGCCACGACGGCGAGGTTGGCCAGGAGCAGGGAGGCAAGGACGCGCCGGACAGCGCGTTCACGGGCTTGGGCTGGGGTGTCCAAGGACATTCCCCTAAAAGTCGGGGAGGACCCCCTGTATTGTCAATAAAGACAACAGGTTACAGGCGCTTAAGGCGCTCAGGCGTCTGACAGCGCTGAGCGCCTTTGGCGTCTCGAGCGCCTCTGGACTGCTACTGTGCCGTCAGCACCGCTCCCTTCAAATACCCCGTCTCCGGGATCGTCACGATCTCGGGATGATCCCGCCCCTGACCGAGCACCCGCTCGAGCGAGAGCCGCCGCCCGCTGTCGGATGCGGCGCCGGAGAGCATCTCCAGGAACAGCGGGAGCCGGACGTGGAAGGAGCAACTCGCGGTGACGAGGGTTCCGCCTGGTGCCAGGAGCCGCATGGCGCGAAGGTTGATCTCGTGGTAGCCGCGGAGCGCGCCCGCCACCGCGCTCTTGCTCTTGGCGAAGGCTGGGGGGTCGACCACGATGGTGTCGAACTTCCGCCCAGCGCGCTCCCAGCTCCGCACCAACTCGAACGCATCGGCCTCGACCCAGTCGATATTGCTGAGTCCGTTGAGTTCGGCGTTCTCCGTCCCGCGGACGAGCGCTTCCTTGCTCTGGTCCACCGCGACCACGCGTCCCGCTCGCTGGGCGAGGTGCATCGCGAAGGAGCCGTGATAGGCGAAGCAGTCGAGCGCGGTCCCTCCCTCGCGGGCCAGTGCCCCGGCGATGAAGCGACTCTCCCGCTGATCGAGAAACGCCCCGGTCTTCTGGCCGCTCCACGGCGCCGCGAGGAATCGCACGCTCCCTTCGCGCACCTCCACGCTCTCGGGCACGCCGCCGTGTACCAGCTCGACCGCCTCGGCCAACCCCTCGTGCTTGCGGACGCTGGCGTCGTTGCGGAGCAGGATCCCCTCCGGCTGGAGCACATCGACCAGCGCCGCGACGATTTCGTCGCGCATGGTCTCGAGTCCCGCCGAGAGGAGCTGGGCCACCACCCACCGGTCGTAGCGGTCGACGATGAGCGAGGGGATCCCATCTCCCTCGCCGTGGACCACCCGATACGCGTTCGCGTCGATCCCTTCGCGCCGGGCCAAGCAGGCTGCGATCTTGGCCCGCCACCACTCGGCGTCGACCGGCTGCTTGCTCGGCTCGAGCAGCCGTAGCCGGATCTCCGACTTGGGGCTCCAGAGCGCCTGGCCGAGGAACTTCCCGCGTCGGTCCTCGACGTGCACCAAGCCCGGCGTCTCGATCTCGCCGATGACATCGGTGCGATAGATCCAGGGATGGCCTTCGACCCAGCGGGCGGCGCCCTTGGGGCTTACTCTCACAACGGACATGTCGTTCCTCAAATGTCATCCCGAGCGGAGCGAGGGATCTAGCTCGCGCATGACCGACCGGTGCATGGTAGATCCCTCGCTTCGCTCGGGATGACCTTCGGGTCATATTCCAACCGATGCCCAATCTAGCCGACCACCTCCGATTGATGCTGATCCTCGACGTTCCCCTCCTCGGCGCCCGTGACCCGGTCTCGATCGCGGCCGCTGTGGTGCAGGGTGGCGTCACAAGCGTCCAGCTCCGGTGGAAGCACGGCCCCGACCGCGAACTGGTGGCCTTGGCCCGTCGGCTCCGCGAAACGCTCCCCGTCCCGGTCCTGGTCAACGACCGACTCGACATCGCCCTTGCCGCCGGATGTGCTGGCGTCCACCTCGGCGCGGACGACCTGCCGATCGCGCTGGCGCGACGCATTGCGCCGGCCGGTTTCCTGCTGGGCGCGAGTGTCGGCGACGAGAAGGAGGCGGCGGCAAGCACCGGCGCCGATTACGTCGGCATCGGGCCCTGGCGCGCCACGACGACCAAAGCCGACGCCGGCATCGCGCTCGGTGGCGAGGGAGTGCGCCGGCTGCTCGCAATGGTCACGGTGCCCGCGGTCGTGATCGGCGGGGTGCAGTCTGACGATGTCAGCGAGATCCGAGGACTCGGTGCTGCGGGGGTGGCGGTGGCGGGGGGGATCCTCGGTGCAATGGATCCCCAGGCAGCGGCCAGGGCCTACAAGATGTGAAAAGCGAGGAATGCCCAAGGCGGGTCCAATGCGAGAAGGCGCGAACGAGGTCCCGACCCCATTCGCGCCTTCTCGCTTTCTCGCCAGCGTTCGGCATTCCTCGCGTTCTAGCGACCGCGGATCCGTCGTATCGCTCGCAAATGTTCCCCATACGTCGTCGAGAACGCATGCCGCCCCCCGGTGTCCGCCACGAAGTACAGATACGGCACATCGGCGGGGAACACCGCGGCGCGGAGGCTCTTGATCCCTGGTGAGTTCACCGGTCCCGGCGGGAGGCCAGGGATGAGATACGTGTTATAGGGCGATCGGAACTCATAGTCCTTGAGGAAGAGCCGGGTCCGGTGCCGCCCGGTCTTGCGCCAGATCGCGTACACCACCGTCGGGTCGGCCTGAAGCGGCATGCCGAGTCGGACGCGATTGTCGTACACCGCGGCGATGATGGGGCGCTCATCGTCGTGGCGGGCTTCGCCCTCCACGATGCTGGCGAGGATCACCGCCTGGTATCGGGTCAGCTTGCGCTGGGCGATCTCGGCGTCCCACGCCGGGTCCCAGCTGGCCACGAATTGCTGGGCCATCACCCGCACGAGTTCGCGGGCGGTGGTGGTGACCGGGATGGTGTAGGTCTCGGGCAGGAGATAGCCCTCGAGGTCCTTCCCGGCGAGCCCGAGTTCGCGGAGGAGTGCGGTGTCGCGCGCGGCCACGAGGAATGAGTCGGTCGGCAGGCCGAGTTGTTCCGTCACCTCGTGCGCCACCTCGGGAAGGGTCAACCCTTCGGTCGAGGTGAATCGCTTCATCGCGACGCGGCCGTCGCGGAGCGAAGTGAGAAGGGTCCAAGCCGATTGACCACGCGGGAGGTCGTAGGTGCCGGCCTGGGTCGAGCGGTCGATGCCGCGGAGGCGGGCCAGCGAGCGGAACCAGAGGGGGTGGGGGACGAGGCCGTGCGCCTCCAGGGAGTCGGTCACCTGGTGGAAGGTGGCCCCCGGTGCCACCACGATCCGTTCCCGTGGCGTGGTGGGGGACGGGCCGGCGCACCCCAACAGCAGCAGCGCGAGCGCTGCCACAACGGATCTCACGCGCCTTTCGCGCCTCACGCGCCTTGATTCCTTCTCATATCCAGGAACCCTTGCAACAGGATGCTCGCGGCCAGGGAATCCACATCCTCCTTGCGACCGCGGGTCGAGCCTCCCTGTTCCTGGATCGCGCGGAGGGCGCGGACCGTCGTCATTCGCTCATCGACCAGCTCGACCGGGAGCTGGGAGCGTTCGCCCGCCTGCTCGGCCAGCTCGCGGGCGGCCGCAGCCGAATCTCCCTCGTTCCCCTCGAGGTCGATCGGCAGTCCGACGATGATCCCGACCGCTTCGGCCTCGGCGACGAGCTCGAGGAACCGGGGCATCGGAAAGCGTTTCCCCGCCCGGCGCGTGAGCGTCTCGAGCGGGGAAGCGAGGAGCTGCAACTCGTCGGACCGCGCCACCCCGAAGCGGATCCCGCCCCAGTCGAGTGCGAGGATCCTTCCGGCACGAGGGATGGCGGACATCGGAACAGGCGGGGCAAGCCCCGCCACTACTGCGCCATCGTGGAGAAGAACTCCTTGTTGTTCTTCGTCCGCTTGAGGCGTTCGAGCAGGAACTCCATCGCCTCGACCGTGGGCAGGTCGGCCAGGAAGTTGCGGAGCAGGTAGACGCGGGCGAGCGCGTCCTTGTCCATGAGGAGCTCTTCCTTACGGGTGCCCGACTTCTGGACGTCGATGGCGGGCCAGATGCGCCGATCCGCAAGGCGCCTGTCGAGGACCAGTTCCATGTTGCCGGTGCCCTTGAACTCCTCGAAGATCACCTCGTCCATCCGGCTGCCGGTGTCGATCAGCGCCGTGGCGATGATGGTGAGCGAGCCGCCCCCTTCGATGTTCCGCGCGGCGCCGAAGAAACGCTTCGGCTTCTGGAGCGCGTTGGCATCGACGCCGCCCGAGAGGATCTTGCCCGAGTGCGGCACTACCACGTTGTGGGCGCGGGCGAGGCGCGTGATGGAGTCGAGCAGGATGATCACATCGCGCCCGTGCTCCACCAGGCGCTTCGCCTTCTCGATGACCATGTCGGCCACCTGCACGTGTCGATCGGCGGGCTCGTCGAATGTCGACGAGATCACCTCGGCCTTCACGTTCTCCTGCATGTCGGTCACTTCCTCGGGCCGCTCGTCGATGAGCAGCACGATGAGCGTGGCCTCCGGATGGTTCTCCGCGATCGAATTGGCCAGCTTCTGCAGGAGGATCGTCTTGCCCGCCTTCGGCGGCGCCACGATCAGGCCGCGCTGCCCCTTGCCGATGGGCGAGAGGAGGTCGACCACGCGCATCGAAAGGTCGGCCGTCTTCCGCTCGAGCCGGATCTTCTCGTCGGGGTAGCGCGGCCGCAGGTTGTCGAACGCGATGCGGTGCTTGGTCTTCTCCGGCTCTTCGTAGTTGACGCTCTCGACCTTGAGCAGCGCCAGATAACGCTCCCCTTCCTTCGGGGGACGCACCTGACCCATCACCGTGTCGCCGGTACGGAGATCGAATCGCTTGATCTGGCTGGGAGAGACGTAGATGTCGTCGGGACCGTACAGGTAGTTCCAGTCCTGACTGCGCAGGAAGCCGTAGCCCTCGGGCAGGATCTCGAGGACCCCCTCGCCACGAATGACCGTCTCCTGATCGAGCAGGGCCTGCTCGATCCGGAAGATCAGGTCCTGTTTCCGGAGCCCGGAGTAATTGGTGATGTTGAGCTGCTCCGCAAGCGCGTGCAGCTCAGCGACCGACTTTTGCTTGAGTTCGGCGATATCCACGGGCGCGAGGCTCCCTGTGGGGACGGGCTCCGGCGGCGGGCCGGCGGGGTCCTGTCGAGGACGGGGCTGTCGAGGGATCGAGATACGGGGACGGTCCGCGCCGGGGGACGCTGGGACCGAATTCAGGTTTTGGGCCGGGAGATAGTTGCTGCGTGGGTAGAACTGAAAGGTAGGGGTTGGGGCGGAGCGGGTCAAGAGCTTCCAGGCTCTTGCGTAAGTCGCTGTCATTCACGACCTTAGAGTACCTTGGCACCGCATCCCTGATGCCCTTGCAGCCGGCCCGGAAGGTCGTCCAGGACCCTCCTCCGCCCATCGAACGGGAGTTTCCCCCGTTTCGAGCTGCCGGTGTCGAGATCCCCGTCCGCGTCATCGCCCGCCTCGCCGAGGACGGGGTGTGGCGCGGGCGGATCGTTTTCGGGGGCACCGAAGGCGACGTGCCGACCGCCGAGATCCTGTGCGCCGCCAGCGAGTCCGATCTCTGGGCCGCGGCGCGCGGGCTCGGGCCGCATCACCTCCGCGGCCTCTTCCAGTCCCTCACCTGACCTCGATGACCGACGACCTTCCCGAACGCTTCCGCAAGCTCCGGCACGACATCGCCAATCCCCTGGCCGCCCTCCTCGCCGAGGTGCAGCTCCTCCTCCTCAACGCCGAACGCATCGACCCGGAGACGCTGTCCAGTCTCAAGGAAGTCGAGCGCTTGGCGCTCCGCATGCGCGAACAGCTGAAGAACGCGTGACATACCGCCGAGTCTGTGTGACGCGGCGGGCCCGAGCCCCGGGGCGATGCCCCAAGCCTCGTCAGGAGCCGCGGACCCCGGCCTGGATCTGGCCCGGACGTGCGGCGCTCAGGGCCCGTCGAGCGTCGACGCCCAGCGGGCGCCATTGAGGAGGTAGAGCACCAGGAATACCGCGCTCGCCGCAGAAACGGCGGCGCGATAGGTGAAGCTCGCCCCGCTCGCCGAGGCGAGCCCTTCGATCAGCCCCGCCACCACCAGCAGCGTCGCCGCCGCTCCGAGCATCCGGAGCGACACCCGCCCCGCCAGGGTGAGCGCCTCGCCGCGTGACAGATCTCCCGGTGCCCAGAGCGCGAGTCCCAGCCGGAGGCCCGCGGCAGCCGCCACGCAGATCGCGAACAGCTCCAGCACGCCGTGTCCCACGATGAATGAGAAGAGGTACTGACCCGCCCCCACGTTCACGAAATGGCCGAACGTGGCGCCGATGCTCGCGCCGTTCATCACCAGCACGAGGAGCGACCCCACCCCGAGCAGGACCCCGCCCGCGAAACAGTAGATCGCGACATTGATGTTGTTCGTCATCAGGCGTGCAGCCAGCTCGCTCCGCCTCTTTTCATCCACCTCGGCATAGCTACGCCCCTCGGCGGTCCGGCGACCCGCCGCTGCGGCGCGCTCGAGCATCACGTCGGGAAGCACTTCTTCCGCCAAGGTCGGGCGGTCGCGGAGCGCGAGGTAGCCGGCGCCGCCGCTCCCGGCGAGGAGCGCCACCGCGAGGAGCACCGACCAGCCGGCGCGCACCACGGCGGCGGGACATTCCCGCAGCAGCATCGGACCGAACCGTCGCCACGCCTGGTCGTCGGCGCGGTAGAGGGCGTTGTGCCCAGCAGCGGCAAGCCGCTCGAGCCGGGCGAGCAGCGGAGCGGGCGCCGCGTAGGTGCGCATCCGCGCCAGGTCGGCCGCGACCTCGCGATATCGGGCCGCGAAGTCGGGAAGCTCCGGGGCGGCGAAGGTGTCGAGTCCCCGGCTCGCAGCGCGCTCCGCGATGCGGCCGAAGGTGCGCCACCGCTCCTCCTGCCGGGTCGCCAGGCGGAGGGCCGCGATCTCCCCGGCGGTGCCCCCGCGGCCCGCCGCTCGCCGCGCCTGCTCTTCGACATGGAGCGCGAGGAGGAACGCCACCGGATCGCTGGGCCGGTCGGGGACCCGCCCTTCGAATCGTCGCGCCAGGCCCGCGGCCAGTCGTCGCCCGGCCACCGCATCGAGCGTGGCATTTCGGGCGACGAACTCCTCGAGCACCCGGTACTCCTCGGGCGCGAGTCGCGCCGCAAGGACCGTCTCGACCGGCTGGATGTTCCTGCTGGACACCACCGGCGCCGATTCTGGAGCGTCGCGCACGACGAGGGTATCGGCGGCGAGGTCGCCCAGGCGACGCGCCCGCGGGTGGAAGAAGAGGCAGAGGATGCCGGTGAGGTAGGGCGGCGGCAGGAAGTCGATGACCCGGACAAGGTTCCGCATCGCGGCGGCGGCCACACCCGCCGGGTGTCCATCGGAGCGCACCACGCGGATCCTGAGCACCCGCTTTCCGGGTGTCTGCCCCCGCCACCACGCCTCGAACGCCGTGAAATACCCCCACGCCAGCAGGAAGGCGAGGAGCACCTCCGCGGTATCGAACCACTCGACCCCGATGAAGTGCAGCAGCGAGGCCAACGACCCGAGAGCCCAGAGGCCGAGGAAGATGAGGAGGTGGTCGAGGATGGCGGCGAGCCCGCGCGAGCCGAGGCCGGCGACCTCGTACCGGAGCACGACGTGCTCGGGGGTCTCGATCTCGATCCGTTCGCGCAGGTCGACCGACGAGCGGCCCGGGGCGGTCATGGGTGGAAATCAGCCCCGCCACCCGCGGGCCGCAACCCCCTTGCCAACAGTCGACCGAACGGCCAACGTCCCCACGGGTCGCGGGGTGCGCGACCCTCCCCCTCACACCGCCCACCATCGGAGTTCCGCATGGCCGACCTCGCCTTGCGCCCCCTGTCGCTCGGGGAGCTGCTCGACCGCGCGTTCACCGTCTACCGTCAGCGCTTTGGTGCGCTTCTGATCTCCACCATCGCGTGCATGGTCGTTCCGATCCTGATGGTCGCGAACAACCTGCGCTTTTTCGGCGAGTTCGCCCAGGCCTCGCAAGGCGGCACCAGCCGGGAGGAGGCGATGGAGCAGGCCTACACCCTGATGGGCAAGATGTTCTGGGTCGGACTCGTGGCCCTGATCGGCTTCGTGATCGCCCGCACGGCGCTGGCCTGGATCTCGCACAAGGCGCTCCTGGGCGAACGGGCCGACGCCTTTGAGGGGCTCGAGAAGGGGGTCCGCTTCCTGCCGCAGATGCTGGGCCTCGCCATCGTGGAGGGCGCGATCTACATGGTCGCGATGGGGGTGATGTACATCCCTGCCATCTTCCTCGTCATGGGGAACCTTCGCGGAGGAGGCGCGGGGGCCGTGTTCGGCCTCCTGGCCTGGATGGCGGCGCTGATTGCAGTGATGTTCTACCTCGTCTGCGCCTTCTTCGTCACCAGCTCGGTGCTCGTGGCGGAGGCCGACTCCACCGTGTTCCGCACTTTTGAACGCTCATGGACACTCACCAAGGATCGGCGGCTTACGATCTTCGGTGGGATCCTCGTGGTGGGTGTGCTCGCCTTCGTGCTCCAGCTCGGCCTCGCGATCGGCGCCCGGGTGATGGTGGGGAACGATCCCGATCAGACCGGTCCGTTCATGCTGGTCGTGTTCGGGCTCAACGTGCTGGTGAACCTGCTCACGACCGGGTACTACTACGTCTTCCAGATGGTCATGTACTACGACCTCCGCATCCGCAAGGAGGGCCTCGACCTCGAGCTCGCCTCGGAGGCGATGGCGCCGGCCTGATCTCCTCCGGACCGATCCCCGCCGACTCTCTCCGGCGGGTCCTCGACAGCGTCTTCGCCTCCCCTGACTACGACTGGGGGAGGGCCCCCGAGGCGACCACCGCGGTCCCGGGGTGGTTCGTGCACGCCGTGCAGTGGCTGGTCGCGCTCATCGACCGGATACGTCACTGGGGGGACGGACTCGAGGCGGCCGGTGTCCCCTTTCGGGGGATCCTGGTGGTGATCGCGGTGGTGCTCCTGGTGCGCGCGGCCTTCCAGGTGGCCGACTCCGCGCGTCGGGCGCGCTCGGAAGGGCAGGGGAGCGTCGTCGTGCCGCGACTCCAGCGCGACGAGGGATGGTCGTGGCGGCGGGCCGAGGAGCTCGCCGCGCGCGGCGCCTATGCCGCCGCCATGCTCGCGGCCTTCACCGGGGCGATGCAGGCGCTCGATCGCCGGGGCCTTGTGCGGTACCGGGCGAGCGCCACCCCGCGCGAACTCCTCGTGCGCGCCACCCTGCCCGCCGACACCCGGGCCACCCTCGAGCCGCTCGTGGCGACGCTGTACCGTGCGGTCTTCGCCGCGGAGCCGGTGGCGCCCGAGTCCTTCGCGGTCTGGATCCGTGCCCTCCGCGGTGTGGTCGATGCGCCCGCGCGCTGAGCTCGCGGTCGCCTTGGGCCTCTTGCTCGCCCTCGGCGCGTTCGTGGCCGTGGACGCGTGGCGCACGGGCGACGGTGATCGCCTGGATCTGCGGCGCACGACCTACCGCTCCACCCCGACCGGCGCACGCGGCTGGACCGAGGCGCTCGAACGCCTCGGCGTATCCATCGACCGCCTGCGCCGCCCTTCGATCATGCTCGAGAAGGTGGTCCCGGAGGACGAGCTCCTCGCCTACCTCGATCCCACATTTCCGCTCGACCTCCTCGACGCCACCCACCTGGTCGCCCGAGTGAAGCACGGCGGAAGCGTGCTGCTCGCCGGGCGCGGCGCCCGCTTCGCGATGCGGTGCTTCGGCTGGGACCGGGTCGCGGTGGAGGGCACCGGAGTTGGCGCCGAAGGGCGCGTGGAGGAGCGGTCGATCGCGATCGATGCGGTGCAGGCAACGCTCACGAAGCTCGACCGGACCCTCGACAAGGATTCGATCCGCCGTGCCGACCTCGGCGTGCTCATCTGCACGCCTCCTGCGGTCGCGAGGGTCGACACCCTACTTCGCACGTCGGCCGGAAAGCCGGTGGTGGTGCGGTTGGTCGGCGCGGAAGGAGGCACCGTCATCATCGTGGCCGACGGACGACTCTTCGCCGACGAGATGCTCCGCGGCAGCGATGCCGGAGTGCTGGCGCTCTCCCTCGTGGTGCCGGCGTATCGGAGCGTGGTGGTCGACGAATACCACCACGGATACGGAGCGGCCGGCTCGATGCGGGGGGCGCTCTTCCAGTGGAGCCTCCACGCACCGTGGGGCTGGGCGCTCTGGCAGGCCGCGGTGGTCGGCGTGATCGCGCTGCTCACCGCGATGGTCCGGAGCGGGCCTCTCCATCAAGCGCGCTCGCGTCGGCGACGGTCACCGCTGGAGCACGTACGGGCGCTGGCGCAGGCGCTCGCTGCCACCCGCGGGCATGACGTGGCGGTGCGGCTCCTCGTCGGCGGTCTGCGCCGCCGCCTCAGTGCGGATGGCCGCCCCACCCGCGATGACCCGACCACCTGGCTCGCCGCCCTGGCGTCCCGGATGCGTACTCCGCGTGGCCGCTCGGCCGCGCGCACCCTGCAGGATCTGACGCGGCCGGGCCAGTCCGCCCCCGGTGTACTGGCCGCCGCCAACGCCGTGGAGGCAGTGTGGGACGAGACCCGACCGTGACCCCCGACGACATCGCGCGAGCGCGGGCCAGCGCCGAGGGAGTGCTGGCCCAGCTCCAACACGTGGTGCTGGGGCAGCCCGCCGCCGCCCGCGACCTGCTCATCGCCATCGCCGCGCGAGGCCACGTCCTGCTCGAGGGGGTGCCCGGCACCGCCAAGACCCTGCTGGTCCGGACGCTCTCCCAGGCGCTGGGCCTCGACTTTCGCCGGATCCAGTTCACCCCGGACCTGATGCCGAGCGACATCACCGGCGTGAACCTGCTGGCCGACCAGGGAGAGTTCCGCTTCCGGCCCGGTCCCCTCTTCACCGACCTGGTCCTGGCCGACGAGATCAACCGCGCCCCCGCCAAGACCCAGGCGGCCCTGCTGGAAGCGATGCAGGAGCGGAGCGTCACCGTCGACGGGACCACCCACACCCTCTCGGCCGCATTCACCGTCTTCGCTACCCAGAACCCGATCGAGTTCGAGGGCACCTACCCGCTGCCCGAGGCGGAGCTCGACCGATTCCTCATCAAGGTCACGATCGACTATCCCGACGCCGTGTCCGAACAGGGGATCCTCGCCCGGGTGCTGGAGGGCTTCGAGAGCGATGAGCCGACCACCTACGGCGTCCACCGCATCCTCGATCGCGAGGGGCTCGCCGAGCTCCGTCGGGTGACCCGTGGGGTACGGGCGGAAGCGCCGGTGCAGGCTTACATCACCGCCCTCACGCGGGCGACGCGCGAGGCCGCCGGCCTCACGATGGGTGCCGGGCCGCGCGCCACGGTGGCGCTCCTCAAGGCGAGCCAGGCTGCCGCGCTCCTCGATGGCCGCGCCTACGTCACCCCCGACGATGTCAAGTCGGTGGCCGTCCCGGTGATGCGGCATCGGGTCGTGGTGGCGCCGGAACTCGAGCTCGAAGGGGTCACTCCCGATCGGGCGCTCGAAGGGGTGCTCGACGCGGTCGAGGC
Organism: Gemmatimonadales bacterium; assembly: GCA_039917855.1. Classification (GTDB taxonomy): domain Bacteria; phylum Gemmatimonadota; class Gemmatimonadetes; order Gemmatimonadales; family GWC2-71-9; genus CAMLHU01. Next base: position 52,528 of record JBDSIR010000058.1, read on the forward strand.
GCCGCGCTGATGCCGCTGCCCACCCGGCGGTGGACGATCGTCGCGGCGCTCCTCGCGCTGCTCTGGCCCTTGGCGGGGAGTGTCCCCGACGGCGGACTCGCCGTGCTGGCCGTCGACCTCCTCTGGGTGCTCGCATTCGGGGTCGACTGGTACCTGACGCCCGAGCCCGCGGGGATCGAGGTGACGCGGGAAGCACCCCCGGCGTTCAGCGTCGGTCGCGCGCTGCCGGTGCGGTACCGATGGCTCAACGGGGCGCACCGCGTCGCGCGATGCGAGGTGCGCGAGGAGCTCCCCGGCCCGCTGATGGAGGGGCCGGCTCCCAAACGAGAGGTCCGGATCCCGGCGCGGGGCGTCGTGAACGAATGGCTTACCCTCACTCCACGCCGCCGCGGTCGGGGCACCGGGGGGACGCTCTGGCTCCGGATCCGTGGTCCTCTCGGGCTCGTCCGCGTCACCGCGAAGATCGAGAGCCCGTGGACCGCGACGGTCTTTCCCGATCTGACCGAGGCCGCGCTGCGCTCGCTCCCCACTCGGCAGATGCGGCGGCGCGAAGCGGGCTTCCGGAGCGTCCGCCGGCTCGGGGAGGGGCGGGTGTTCGAGACGCTGAAGGAGTGGGTGCCCGGTGACGACACCCGGAGCATCGACTGGAAGGCGACTGCGAAGCGGGGCAAGGTGATGGCGCGTCAGTACGAGGACGAGCGGCGCCAGCAGGTGCTCATCGTGATCGACGCCGGGCGGATGCTCACCGCCGAGATCGACGGTCGCCCCCGGCTCGAATCGGCCATCGATGCCGCGCTGCAACTGGCCTACAGCGCGGTCGAACACGACGACGACGTCGGGCTCCTCGTTTTCGCCGACCGGATCCAGCACTACCTTGCCCCTCGGCGGGGTCGCCGTGCGCTCCGCGCCGTGGTGGAAGCGCTCGCCACCGTCGAAGGACGGCTGCTCGAGCCCGACTACCCGGCGGCGTTCGCCTTCCTGGCATCCCGGAATCGCAAGCGCGCTCTCACTGTGTTCTTCACCGACGTGATCGACCGGACCGCGAGCGACGCGTTGATGGCGCAGGTCGGCTCCCTCCGGCCGCGCCATCTCCCCCTGGCGGTCACCCTCCGTGACCCCTCGCTCGAGCGCACCGCGGTGGCGCACGCGGACACCCCCGCGCAGGCGTTCGAGCGGGCGGCCGCGGAAGAGCTCCTGACCGCGCGCGCGGAGGCGTTGACCCAGATGCGCGCCCGGGGGGTGCTGGTGCTCGACGTCCCGCCCGCGCAAGCCGCGCGGTCGGTGGTGGAGCGGTATGATCAGTTGAAGAGGAGGGGGGCACTCTAGGTGGAGCTCGCCCTGCGAAGATGTCATCCCGAGCCTTGTCCTGAGCGAAGCGAAGGAAGAGCGAGGGATCTACTCGGCGCGGTCCTGGACTGGCCAGCTAGATCCCTCGCTCCCCTCGGGATGACCCCGTGCCACGGTCGATGCCTTGCAGGTAACGGAGCAACTCCCGCGTCGTCTCGAACACCTTCACCTCGGGATCCACCAGCGCCCGCTCCCGTCCCTCCCACTTGAGGTCGAGGTGCGGGCGCTTCCCTTTGCGCTGCAAGGCCGGGGGTGGAGCGCCGACGCGCACGCGGAGCGCTTCGAGCTCGGCGATGTCGTCGGTCGTGCTCACCACGTGCGACCAGCCGCGGGCGAGCAGATTCTCACGATCCATCAGCAGCATGACAGTCTAGCGCGCATGCTTGTGGAACAGCTCCACCAGCTCGTCATACATCGCCTCGGCCTCCCCCGCGCCCTGCTTGATGGCGTGGGTCGCGCAGTGCTTGAGATGATTCCGCATCAGCTCGCGCGACACGGAGCGGAGCGCCTCCTGCACCGAGGAGATCTGGGTCAGGATGTCGGCGCAGTATCGGTCCTCACCGACCATCTTCTGCAGTCCCCGCACTTGCCCCTCGATCCGCTTCAGCCGGTTGGTGTTCTTCTCCTTGAGGTCGGCGTCGACGGCGACGGCCTTCCGGCCCTCGTGCACCGCGCCGCACCCGCAGGTGGTGAGCTCGTTCGTCATCGGAAGTTCCTTACTCGAGTGATTCGAAATCGTGGCCGGTTCAGACTTCGCCAAACATTTCACCACGGAAACACGAAGGACCCTCCGTGTCTCCGTGGTGCGCAGTGCTAGCTGGGTCGGAAGGTCCGCAACCGCAGGCTGTTCGTCACCACGCTCACCGAACTGAACGCCATGGCGGCGCTCGCGAGCACCGGAGAGAGCAGGAGGCCGATCGCCGGATACAGCACCCCCGCCGCCACCGGGATCCCCACCACGTTGTAGACGAAGGCCCAGAAGAGATTCTGCTTCATCGTGGCCATCGTGCGGCGAGAGAGCGCGATCGCGTCGGCCACGCCGGCGAGGTCTCCGCGCATCAAGGTGATATCGGCCGCCTCCACCGCGATGTCGGCCCCGGTGCCGATCGCTATCCCTACGTCGGCCTGGGCCAGCGCCGGAGCGTCGTTGATGCCGTCGCCCACCATCGCCACGACCTTTCCCTCGGCCTGCAGCCGCCGCACCTCCGCCACCTTTCCTTCGGGGAGCACTCCCGCCACCACCTGGTCGATACCGGCCTGGGCCGCGACGGCCAACGCAGTGGGCCGCTGGTCGCCCGTGAGCATCACCACCTCGAGGCCGAGGGCCCGGAGCCGGCGGATCGCGTCGATGGAGGTCGGCTTGAGCGGATCGGCCACGGCGAAGAGGCCCGCGAGCGCACCGTCGACCGCGACATACATCGTGGTCTTCGCTGCCGCCGACAGCCGTGAGGTCTCTGTCAAGAGCGGGTCCGTGCCGATCGCCCAATCGCTGAGGAGTGCCGCGTTGCCGATCAGGAGGGTCCGGCCTTCGACCACGCCGGTGATCCCCTTCCCGGGGACCGCCTGAACGCTCTCCGCCGGGCCGGCGCGGAGCTGCCGTTCATCGGCGTGGCGCACTACCGCTTCGGCCAACGGGTGTTCCGAGGCCCGCTCGAGTGCCGCGACCAGCCGCAGCATCTCGTCGGAGGCAAGGCTGCTCCCCGGCGTGGTCACCACGTCGGTGACGACCGGACGGCCGGCGGTCACGGTACCGGTCTTGTCGAGCACCACGGTGGTCACGTCGCCGGCGCGCTGCAGCGCCTCGCCCCCTTTGATCAGGGCGCCGAACGCCGCCGCTCGGCCGGTCGCGACCATCACCGCCGTCGGCACGGCGAGCCCCATCGCGCAGGGGCAGGCGATGATGAGCACCGCCACGGCGGCGGCGAAGGCGCGCACCCCTGCACCCTGGTCGGCGACGAGGTACCACACCACGAAGGTCGCGACCGCGAGCATGAGCACCACGGGGACGAAGACGGCGCTGATCCGGTCGGCAAGCCCCTGGATCGGCGCCCGCGATCCCTGGGCGTCGCGCATCAACTGAACGATGCGACTGAGGGCGCTGTCGGCGCCGAGGGTAGTCGCGCGGAGCCGGAAGCTCCCGGTGCGGTTGACCGAGCCGCCGATGACCCGGGCTCCCACGACCTTTTCGACGGGGAGGGGTTCGCCAGTGAGCATCGACTCGTCCACGGCGGACGCTCCGCTCGCCACGTCGCCGTCCACCGGGATCCGTTCGCCGGGGCGGACCAGGACCACGTCGTTCTGCACCACCTGGTCGATCGGGAGATCGATCTCCCGTCCGTTGCGTTCCACCCGCGCGGTCTTCGGCTGCAGGTCGGCGAGGGCGCGGAGCGCGGTGGCGGTCTGCCGCTTGGCCCGCGCTTCGAAGGCGTTCCCGGTCAGGATCAGGGCGATGATGATGATCACCGCTTCGTAGTACACGTCGGGCGCCACACCCCGCGCAATGAAGAAGTCTGGCGTCGCGGTGGCGATGGTGGAATAGATGAACGCCGCGCCGGTGCCGACCGCGATGAGGGTGTTCATGTCGGCGGCGCGGTGCCGGAAGCTCTTCCAGGCGCGGACGTAGAAATGCCGCCCCGCCCACCCCATCACCGCGAGCGTGAGCAGGAGCAGGCCCCAGCTGAGCGCCTGGGTCGGGATCTGGTAGAGCCAGGGCAGGGCGGTGGCGAGCGTCGGCCCGACGACGGTCATGGCCCAACGCATGAACGGATCGATCGTGACCCCGTGGGCGTGCTCCGCGGCCGCCGTCATCAACGGTATCGAGGCGATCATCGCGACCAGCGCGAACCCGCCGCTGACCAGCGCCTTGGTCCGCAGTTCAGCGAACTCCGCCGTCTGGGACCGGTCCTGCGCCGCCTGCTCCTCGAATGCGGTGCGTCCGGGTGTCGGGAGCTCCGCGGTGTACCCGGTGGCCTGGACCGCCTGGACCAGCGCCTGCGGTGAGGTGCTCGTGGGATCGTACGTCACCGCCGCCCGCGCGGTCATCAGATCCACCGTCGCTTCACGGACGCCCGGAGTCTGCTGCAGGGCGCGCTGCACGTGCGACTGGCAGGCGGCACAGGTCATCCCGCCGATCGGGAGCGTGACCTTCGTGCCCATCGGTGAGGCCATCTATCCCTCCACCACCACGCGTCCGTGGAGCATTCCCATGCCGCAGCTGAACTCATAGGTGCCGGGGGTGACCGGCGTGAACTCGACCGCCGTCCGCTCGAACGGGGGCAGGAACTTCTTCACCCCGAACGCCGAGATCACGATCTCCTCGGAACAAGGGTTGGTCTCCTGCCGATCGAAGAGAAGCCGCACCGGGCGACCGGCGGTCACGACCACCGTCGCCGGGACATAGCCCCCCGAGACCGCGATCAGAATTTCCTGGACCCCGCCCGCAGCCGTGGCCCGAGTGCCACCGGTCTGCCCGGCCCGGAAGAACCACCAGTAGATCACGCCGATGAGCGCGATGCCACCGACGATCACCGCGAGATCGCCGCCGTTCACCGCGACACCACGTGGGCCTTATATCCCGCCTTCGTCACGACCTCAGCGATCGCATCGGCATCCTGCGTCGCCGGGTCATATTGGAGCGTGGCCTGGCCGATCTGCACGCTGGACACCTGCACACCATCCACCGTACCCAGCGCTTTCTGGACTCGGTTCAGGCAATGTCCGCAGGACATGCCATCGATGGTCAGCTTGAGGGTATTCATCGATCAACTCCACAGTTGGTGTTCACTGCGATGCTACCACGGGGAGAATATATACCCCCTCCCCCTATGTCAACAGACAGGTTCTTCCCCGGCCTCTTCGCTCCATCGGGCGTCGTCCTGAGCAGCAGACTGTGGGATGCCTGTGGTCGCACAGGGAGCTCCGTTCCGTCACCCACAGATCACATCAAGTAATGGATCGGAGGTTCTGCCTGGGCGGAGCGTTCGGCGCGTTCGCAGTCTTTTCGCGGTTTCGCGACAGTCAGTTGCGGTGGCGCAGCCGGCCCCAAGTACGTCAAGCGGCCCCCTGGGCAGTGGGATATTGACACAACAAGAAATGTTGATATATTAACTCCATGGCAACCGCTACCGCCCCTGACCTCCTCCGCTCGGTCCGGGTGTTCCACGCCCTCTCGGACGAGACCCGCCTCGCGATCGTCGATCGTCTGCGGGGCGGGGAACGGTGCGTCTGCGATCTCCAGGACCTCCTCGATGCCGCGCAGTCCCGGCTTTCCTTTCACCTCAAGACCCTGAAGGACGCCGGGCTCGTGACCGATCGAAAGCAGGGACGGTGGTCGTACTACACCCTCATCCCCGGTGCCCTTGAGCAGGCGGTCGGGGCACTGGTGGAGGTCAAGACGAGCGCCGAGCGGAGCTCCGCGGCGGCCTGCTGCAGCTGAACCGGCTTTCTTTTTGGCTCACATATCAACATTTATTGATGAAGCGAGGGACCACCGATGGACGCGAACGAACTGAAGGCGACGGTGCGCGAGAAGTACGGTGAAGCAGCGCTCCGCGCCACTGCCGGGGCCAGGAGCTCCTGTTGCGGCGGCAGCGGCTCGTGCGGCAGCGACGATCCGATCACCTCGAACCTTTACGCTGCCGGACAGACCGCGCTCCTTCCCGAGGCTGCGGTGCTCGCCTCCCTCGGCTGCGGCAATCCGACCGCCCTGACCGAGCTCAACACCGGCGAGGTGGTCCTCGACCTCGGCTCCGGCGGCGGCATCGACGTGCTGCTCTCGGCCCACCGTGTCGGGCCGACCGGAAAGGCCTACGGCCTCGACATGACCGACGAGATGCTCACGCTCGCGCGCGCCAATGCGTCCAAGTCGGGTGCCACCAACGTCGAGTTCCTCAAGGGGGACATCGAGGCGATCCCGCTCCCCAATGCTTCGGTCGACGTGATCATCTCCAACTGCGTCATCAACCTCGCCGCCGACAAGTCCAAGGTGCTGGCCGAGGCGTTCCGCGTGCTCAAGCCGGGTGGACGCTTCGCGGTGAGCGATGTCGTGATCCGTGGCGACGTCCCCGCCGAGGTGCGTCAGAGTCTCGAGCTCTGGGTCGGCTGCGTGGCGGGCGCGCTCACCGAGGACGAATTCCTGGCCAAGCTTCGTGCGGTCGGATTCCTGGATCCCTCGATCGAACCGACCCGTATCTATGAATTCGAGGATGCCAAGACCTTCCTCGGCGATGCTGGGCTCGATGCCGAGGTGCTGGCGCGCGAGGTGGGGGGACGAGTGATGGGCGCATTCGTTCGCGCGACCAAACCGGCGGCGCTGCCGACGGGACTGCCGGTGGCGAAGAGCTGCTGCGGTCCGGAGTGCTGCCATTGATGGTCGCGCCGGATGCGGCACCGGTCGCGCGGCGACTCTCGGCGCTCGACCGGTGGCTGCCGCTCTGGATCCTGGTCGCGATGGGGCTCGGGCTCGCCCTCGGGCGGGCCTGGCCGGGCCTCGGCGCCGTGCTCGACCGCTTTACGGTGGCGGGCGTCTCTGTTCCCATCGGCCTTGGGCTCCTGTGGATGATGTACCCGGTGCTGGCCAAGGTGCGCTACGAGAGCATCGGCCGGCACCTGGGTGACACCAGGTTGCTCGGCACATCGCTGGCGCTCAACTGGATCGTGGGTCCGCTCCTGATGTTCGGGCTTGCGTGGCTCTTCCTCCCCGACCTGCCGGAGTATCGCAACGGCCTCATTCTCGTTGGCCTGGCGCGTTGCATCGCGATGGTGCTCATCTGGAATTCGCTCGCGGGAGGGTCGAATGAATTGGCGGCGGTGCTGGTGGCACTCAACTCCCTCTTCCAGATCTTCACCTACTCCGTGCTCGGGTGGCTCCTGCTCACGGTGGTCCCTGGCTGGTTCGGGGCAGGGGGTGCCACCCTCGACATCTCGATGGGTCAGATCGCCCGGAGCGTCCTGATCTTCCTCGGCGTACCGCTCTTCGCCGGATGGCTCACTCGGCGCACGCTCGTGCGTCAGCGGGGAGAAGCGTGGTACGAGGGATCTTCCTGCGCCGGATCGGGCCCACCGCGCTGGTCGGACTGCTCTACACCATCGTGCTGATGTTCGCGATGCAGGGGGACCGGATCCTTGATCGCCCGTTCGACGTCCTGCGTATCGCGCTGCCGACGATCGTGTACTTCGTCCTGATGTTCGGGACCGGATTCCTCCTGGCGCGACGCCTGGGATTCGGCTACCCCGAGACCGCCTCGCTGGCTTTCACGGCAGCGGGGAACAACTTCGAGCTCGCGATCGCTGTCGCGGTGGCGACGTTCGGGATCACCTCGGGGGAGGCCCTGGCGGCGGTGGTCGGGCCGCTGATCGAGGTGCCCGTGCTGGTGCTGCTGGTGTACGTCGCGCTCTGGGCGCGGCGGTTCTTTCCGGTGACCTGAGGAGGCGTGTCGATGAGGCAGGAAATTGGGAACAAGCTTGTCCTCCGATCCGCGGTGCAGGCCGACCTCCCGGCGATCGAACGGCTGTTGACCGCCAACGACCTTATCCTCGAAGGTGTGCGCGAGGCGGTCGGAGATTTCGTTGTGGCCGAGGAGGGCGGGGCAATAGTCGGAACGATCGGACTGGAGGTACGCGGAGCGTTCGCCCTGCTTCGATCGGCAGCGGTGGATCCGGCGCGACATCGAGGTGGGATCGGGGCGCAGCTCGTGGAGCGAGTGGTGGAGCGGGCACTCGATCACCAGCTCCGCGCGCTCTACCTGTTCACGCCCACCGCGGCGCCATTCTTCGAGCGGCACGGCTTCACCGGCACCACGCGCGAGGCGATCCCGGCGGAATTGCGGGAGACGGGACAGTTCTCCCACGCCTGCGGCGCCACGGCAGTGACGATGGTGAGGATGCTCGAGCAATGAGCGCTCCATTCCGCATTCTGGTGCTCTGCACCGGCAACTCGGCGCGGAGCCAGATCGCCGAGGCGTTGCTGGCGACCCGTGGGGCGCGCCGGATCGAGGCGGGAAGCGCCGGCTCGCACCCCGCGACGGGGGTCAATGCACGGGCGGTGGCGGCGTTGGCCCGTCACGGCATCCAGTGGGAAGGACGGGTCCCCAAGTCGATCGACGAGGTATCGGGTCGGCCATGGGATCTCCTCATCACCGTGTGTGATCACGCCAACGAGTCGTGCCCGTTCTTTCCCGGCACCCCGCCGCGGGTCCACTGGGGGCTCCCCGATCCCGCCGCGGTCGCCGGAACCGACGCAATGATCGACGCTGCGTTCGAGTCGACCTGGAGCGAGCTCGACCGCCGAGTGGAGGTGCTGCTCACTCTGCCGTTGGAGCGGATGGGCCGGGAGGAGCTGGAAAAGGCCGCGCAGGGGATCCACATCGCCCGCACCCGGACTTGACGCCGATCCCGCTGGCCTGCATATCCCTTCGATGCGCCTCCGACTCCTGATCCTGCTCTCGCTCCTCCCCGCCCCTCTGCTCGCGCAGGGGTTCTGTTCGGACCTCTCCGGCCCTGATCTCGACGGCTGCCGGATGGACTACTACCAGAACGTGGATGCGGTGCTCTCGATCGTCTATCGTCGGGCGCTCGAAGGGGCGACGCCCGCCGTCCAGACGCGGCTCCGTCAGGAGCAGGGGGCGTGGGCGGCGAGACGGACGCGGCTGTCGGGGGTCACGCGGCAACGCCCTCGGCCGGCAGCCGCCAAGTTCGACACGCTCATCGCGGTCACCGAGTCGCGGATCAATGAGCTGGGACAAGCCGCGATGGCCAAGGCGCCCTGGCTGGTCGGGATCCTCCCCGGGGGGACCGCGGGCGGCGACTCGCTGGCCGAAGTGATCTCGATGCGGAATGACGTGTGGCGGTTCGCGAGCTGGCAGGAGGGGTGGATGCAGAACGAGCACACTGCCTACGCTGGGCAGGACGAGATCACTGAGTTCCGTCCCACGGCGGGGCACGCCATCACGGTGCTGTTCGCCGGCGAGGAGGGTTGGAGCGCGATCGTCACCAGCGATGGCAGCGGGATCCTTTGCGGGATGTTCCGGGGAGATATCGATCCGCAGGATCCGAATCTGCTGGAGGAGGGGAAGGTCACCTGCTGGTAGGGAGTGCCTAGTGCCTAGTGCCTGGTGCCCAGACCGTGACGGCTGAGTGCCAGTCGGTCGGAGCACGACCACCGGATACTAGACACGAGACGCTAGTCACTAGGCACTAAAACAGCGAGCCCCGCCTCCCAATTGGGAAGCGGGGCTTCATGCGCCGGACAGGATTCGAACCTGTGACCTTTGGCTCCGGAGGCCAACGCTCTATCCAGCTGAGCTACCGGCGCGGGACACGGTGCTGCGTGGCGGGTGCTGCGTGCTGCGTGGGTCTTGTTCGAAGCCGACGCAGTCTGCGTCACGCAGTCCGCGTCACATCGTTAAATCGGGGCGCCGGGATTTGAACCCGGGACCTCCTGCTCCCGAAGCAGGCGCGCTAACCGGGCTGCGCTACGCCCCGTGTACGCCCGCCATTTGATGGCGGGCAACCATGCGCCCATGAGGACTCGAACCTCAAACCTTCTGATCCGTAGTCAGATGCTCTATCCAATTGAGCTATGGGCGCTCGTTCCCTCGGGCCGGCGAGCCGGTCCGGAGGGAGCGGTAATATAAGAGAAAGGCACTCGGATGGTACCCCGCAGGCTCACGCCAAGGGGGCCTGGCGCCTCCCACCGCCCTGAGCCGCGAGGCACGACCCCCGACCAGGAGGGGTGGGTGGAAGGAAGACGGCCGCCGGGGTCGCCGGCGGCCGTCGATGGGCCGTACAAGACTCGAACTTGTGACCTCCACGATGTCAACGTGGCGCTCTAACCAACTGAGCTAACGGCCCTGTTGTGCCTGAGCGGTCAGTCGGCCGGTGGCTCAGGGGGCGTGCACCCATTCGGTGCTGCCGACCGCCTGACCGCCTTACCGCCTGACCGCCCGAATAGCGGGGGTGGGATTTGAACCCACGACCTCCGGGTTATGAGCCCGGCGAGCTACCAGACTGCTCCACCCCGCGACGATTTCGATTGCCCGCGATGGATCGCGGGCCTACTATGCTCCGGAGAGCGGGAAACGGGACTCGAACCCGCGACCCCAACCTTGGCAAGGTTGTGCTCTACCAACTGAGCTATTCCCGCAACACCGGTGGCAAACCTACCGGGCCCTGCCACACGGCGCAACCTTCAGCGAGTGGAGGCGAGGGGGATCGAACCCCTGACCTCGTGAATGCCATTCACGCGCTCTCCCAACTGAGCTACGCCCCCGCTATAATACGCCCCCAAGGACTTCCCAAGGGAGTCCGAAATTCTAGCCCGCTGAAGGGCTCAGGTCAAGCTGCAACACGCCGTCGTTCCGGCCTTCCAGGCACTGAATGCCCGTTAAGAAGCAGAAGCCCGCCGCCAAGGCGGGCGCCAAGAGATCACCTGCCAAGCGCCCTGCGGTGGCGTCGCCCAAGCCGGTCGTCAAGGCCAAAGCGAAGCCGAAGGCCCGGGGGCCGCTCACTGCCGCCGACATCGTGAGCGAGTCGGACGCGGTCGCCAAGAAGGCGCGGAAGCCCAAGAAGGTCACCGCCAAGACCCTTGGCGTCTACGACTCCGACCGCGATATCCTCGATCAATATCTCCAGGAGGTCAGCAAGACCCCCCTGCTTACGCAGCCGCAGGAGATCGCGATCGCGAAGCTCGTCCGCGCCGGCGACCACGAGGCGATGCAGGAACTGGTCAAGCGGAACCTCCGATTCGTCATCTCGGTGGCGAAGAAGTACCAGAACCGAGGGATGCCGCTGACCGATCTCATCGGCGAGGGGAACGTCGGCCTGCTCACGGCCGCGCGGAAGTTCGACCCCGACCAGGGGGTCAAGTTCATCTCCTACGCCGTGTGGTGGATCCGTCAGGCGATCCTCGCGGCGCTGGCGCGCCACGGCCGCACGGTGCGGGTGCCGCTCAACCGCACCGCCGACCTCTCCAAGATCGTCCGCACCGCCGAGGCGCTCCGTCAGGAGCTCCGCCGGGAGCCCACTCCGGAAGAGATCTCCCACGCCGTCGGGCTCACTCTCGAAGTCGTGCAGTCGCTCGCCGCGCTCAACGCGAGCGAAGTGCGCCTCGACGCCCCGCTCGATCCCGACGGCGATCGCTCGCTGATCGAGCGCTTCGTCTCCGAGGACATGCCGGGCGTCGAAAGCGCGGCGATGGACCGCTTCCTGACCGAAGAGGTCGCCCAGGCGCTCCGCACCCTGCAGCCGCGCGATGCCAAGGTCCTCCGACTCTACTTCGGGCTCGACGAGGGGCGGGAGCATACCCTGGAGGAGATCGGCGGGATGCTCGGCGTCACCCGTGAGCGGGTGCGTCAGCTCCGCGACCGGGCGCTCAAGCGCCTGCGCGAGGGCGACGTGGGGCGGGCGCTGGGAAGCTTCGCGGCGTAGACCCCCACCCCCTGCCCCTCCCCCTGTCGGGGGAGCAACTGTCTTGGCTTAGGCATAGTGCCAGGGCCTTCCGGTGCGCAGGATGGTGTTGAGGAGGACGAGGAGTTTCCGGGCCACGGCGGTGAGGGCGACCTTGGCCGGCTTGCCCGCCCCCCGGAG
>JBDSIR010000059.1:0-4065 GCA_039917855.1 Gemmatimonadales bacterium
GCTCCCTTTTTCCATATTAATGAGGAAGAATTTCATAATAAGCAACAGATTGATACACTTAAAACTCAACATGCAATTAGATCCGGGTACTGTGTAATTAGGATAGATTACACACAAATCAATGAGATAGAAAGTCATCTTGAAAAGGCTATAGCATTAAAAGGTGAGACATATTTTTCGACTCCACTTATGTACAGTTATATTAAACTGTAAAATAATCTGCCAGGTCATCCAACAAAGGATGGAACAAAATGTAATAATATGTCTCCTGACATATTATTTAGGAGTTTTTTTAATAATTCAGAGCAAATTCACCGTCACCTGTAGTAAAACCGGCGAAATCTTCAGTCAGAGTAACAAATTCAGTAAACTGTTTCATTGTCATCACAAAATCATGACTAGCAGGTTCTTGAGTGTTGTACATAGGATTCAAAGTAAGTTTCACTTTGACATCTTCTCCATCCAGTTCAAATCCTATTTCACCTGCACTTGCATATTCGGGATCATATTCAAGGATAGGATTAATAAGAAACCCAAACTGAGGATATGCTATAACAAAAGCCCTCAATGTCGCAGCGCAATTGTCGGAGATTACTTCAGCGAAGGCTACGGTAACCTTAATCCCTCTCTTGAGATCAAAGATCATAACATCAAGAGGGGCCAACTCATTCAAGGCGTCAATAGCATCTTCATCGAGCCCTTTATAATAGGGATGTTCTTCTTGGTCAGAGTCATAGTGGTCTTCTTGTCCAGAGTCTTCTTGGTCTGAGTCGTACTGTTCCATGTGTGCTATTAGTATAGGGAGAGTTTTAGTTGATAAATTCTTCGTCAATTATTATATTATGATGAATAAAATCAGGAGATATAATCTTGGGGGATTATAAATGCAGTACATCAAAGAGTTATGTCTTACTAATTTAGCCCTTGGATCTATTTTTATGGGACCACATCACACACCTTTTGGATTTACTTGGGATCGTATTGGTCAACATGGGATAATCCTTAATTCAGAGTATAATTATGAAGATGCACAGATCGCTTTACAATTATCATTCATTGCTACTGATTCAGCAGCATTTGGTTTACCAATGAATATTCCTGATTGGTTACAACACACTGAAATTAAGTATGATGCATGTCCTATTAATCTTATCTCAAAAGGTATCCCTAATTCTGAATACAATAAACCAGCTCCGATAGCTCATATACTGTATAATCCAGGAGGTAATATTCTATTTATAGTGTTTGTTGGAACTGTAAATATATGTTTGGCAGGGGTTGATTTAAAGTATGCCCAAGTAGAATATGCTAATATAACTAATTATTCTGAAGGAGTTCGTGGGCATGGAGGGATATATTCTACATATATGAGCATTCGTAATAAATTAATCACAGCATTGATTCCTTATTTGGAAAGGAATCCACAAATTCTTATTACTGGACATTCATTGGGAGGAGGATTGTCACAAATCTGTGCTCTTGATTTATCTGAATATGGACCTATACATTATTCTTTTGCAGCACCTATGGTGTTTAACAATCTAGGGTGTGAAGTGTTCAATAAGGTGGTAACGAATAGTTACCGAGTTGCTAATTTAAGTGATCTGGTGACAATGGCACCACTTCCAATTATGCCTAATAAAGATGCATTTGTGCACGTTGGTAAGTTGGTACATTTCCAGCGTAATTATGGTAATTATGAGAAAAATCATAGTAGAGCATATGTGGAGGAATATAACCTTATCTCCTGATAATATACTTGATCCCTTAGTATTTTAAGTGTAAGTTGTAGTCAGATAGTTTATACATAATAATTAAGTATGTATAAATGAGTACAGGATCGATTTGTGTGCCAAGTCCATGTACATTTACAGGGCTTACCGGTGGAGCTTTTGGTGTGTGTCAACTGGAAGAATGGTGTGGGGCTCGTAAGGAGCAACCGATGACATTAAATAACATATATAGTGCTGGATATATTTTTGTGGATTCTATTCCGACAATCTTAAACGGTACAGATCAAATAATCGAGAACGAACTTGGTTCGTGGTTTTTCGAAACAATTATAATTCAAACTATACCTTATGCTTCGGTATTTCTCATATTATTTATTGTCTTGGCAGTCACTCGAATAATATCAGTATGGGTCGCTATATTATTAATAGTTTTGCTTCTTGTAGTAATCGTATTATGTGTCTTCTGGATCAAGGAAAACCTAACAACTGCTGCTTCTAATTTATCAACTCAACTCACTAATAGGGTAAACGATAATTGGTTTACAAATGCTAGAAACATCGAAACCCAGATTAATACAGCGTTATCTGTCAATGTAGATACTTTGGCATGTACTGGGTCGCGGTGCGGATTTGAACCTAACCCACTTTTCCCGGGATGTCAACCTGCTGTTAGTCCTTTCTGTTCAGGGTGTGTTAGACCAAGTTTATTTTGTGGTGATACGGGTGATGGAGCAAGCGCAGAAATACTTCAGGTAAGAAATAGTTACAATGACTCAAGGATTAAATTAGATAGTCCTGAAGACATTATGACGTTAAATACCAAATATATTGAAGAGATTGCTAAATACATCAGGCCTTCAAACTGCACAAACTGTATTGGGCTCAGATAAAACTAATCAATATATCTATCAATAGATATATCTACTAAAATGAACAGCCAGACTGAATCAATTACAAGTGTTGTTAGCCTTTCCGATGAACCCGATTATATTTCTTTGGATCAAGACTCTAATAAATCAAGTGTTGTTAGCGTTTCTTCAGATAGTGATTCAGTATCCGAAGAACTTGATTCCATTCCACACAAGACTATGAAACCTATTGATGTTAGTTCAGATGAATTATCCGATGGTATTATATCAGAGATGCTAGATGCTCCAGTGTTCAATGGTATTACAGCAAAACCTAGGGCAGAGCTTAGAAAGCTAACTGGTCCAGCTGGCACTAGAATAACCCGCAGAGTATATAACCAAGAGAAAAGTTGCAAAGACGTTGATGTAAAAGTAATCCGATCTCCTATTGAGGATTATGATGAGTTTGATGATGGAGATGTTAAAAGTAAATGTCTGTTGATTGTTCCTCCAGATGTTTATGGTGTTGAATGGAATGTTTCTGGGTTCCCTGTGAATAAAGATGGAGTCAATAAAGAGGAAGAGAAATGGAAAGATGTTGATGTGAAAGTAATCCGAGCTCCTATTGAAGATTATGGTAGTTCCGTTGATGATGAAGATGTCAAATATAAATGTCTGATGATTGTTCCTCCAGATGCTGATGGTATTGAATGGGATCTGTCTTGCCTTCCTGGAAAAGAGAAAGAGAAGAAACAGGAAGAAAAAGGGAAAGATGATGGTGTCGGACGGGTCTATTGTTCTCCAGTTAGCACGGGGAAAGAAGAGAAACCTAAAATGGAATGGCGCGGCTTGTTGGATCATGATCGCCGTCCAAGGATTTATCAGAAGGTTCCGTCTTGTTTTGGAAGGAGAGCAGCAAGTCAAGCTAAAAGAGGTCGAGTCTTAGATTCATTTACTAGAGTGAAACTAATTAGAATCGCATGGAAAGTTGGAGTTGAAAATCCACAAGGGTACACGAAAGATAATTGTAAAAGATTCATAAGATCAGGGAACTATTATGAAAAGTATGTTGATGGATGGAAGGGACTCCAGAAGTATAGAGTGACGCAATATCTTTGGAATCATATGTTAAAGACAAATCAAGTAGATCGCTAAATTAACCCATTATTCTTGTATACACAAGAATAATGCATATATAAATATGGCTGACGTACAGGTAACATCAACTCCATATACTATTACGGATATTTCATATTTTGTTCTAGATAATTTACATCCGGAAATTTCTGGGAGATTAGCTATCTCTATGTGTCCGGGGAAGAAAGATAAGAAATGGAATAGAGATCTAGATCAAGATCTTGCTGTAATAAAGGAGAATGGAATTCAAATAATAGTGTGTTTATTAGAATGGTCCGAAATGAAACGTTTGCAGATATCTCATTATCCCCAACGTGCTCAAGATGAAGGATTTCTCTTCTATCATC
>JBDSIR010000060.1:0-6196 GCA_039917855.1 Gemmatimonadales bacterium
AAGCGCCCCAGCATCCAGGCGTGGGGGCCTTTCTTGTAGGCGGTGTAATTCTCCACCGCACGCGCCATCGGGAGGTCGGCGGGGGGGAAGAGCCCGGCGTAATCGACGAGGCCGGAGAGGAGGGTGCGGAGGGCGGACATGGTCAGAATGTAGGCGGGTAGGCGGGTAGGCGGGTAGGGAACCGGCGGAGCCGCGGATCGGTAAGGGCGCGATGTCATCCTGAGGGGGCTTCAGCCCCTGAAGGATCTCCGGCCAGTCATTGCGTCTTTCCTATGACCAGGATCGTCGTGACTCCCCATCCCCCTGTCCCCCTCTCCGCGAACAGCCCCTCCCCCGGCCCCCTTCCTCGCGGCCGACTCGCGCTCCGCGCTCGTATGGGCCGCTTCGGCCGCCTGTCGGGGGAGGGGGGCCTGTTTCAGGGATCCGCCTTCATTCCTCGGCGCCTCTCTGGAATGCGCCCTTTGCCGGCGCCTGAGAGGCGCCTCTCTGGATTGCGCCCTGAAGGGCTTACCGGCATCGAAACGGGACAAGCCCTTTAGGGCTCATTCCACAGAGGCGGCTTTAGCCGCCGGGAAACGATCGCCACGTTTCGCATTCCAAAGCCCGAGCGGAGCGAGGGCAGGGAGCCTTGGATTACCAGCGTCGTCCGCCGCGTGCCATTGTTAGCGCGCTACGCGTCCTCTAACTCCGCGCTCTTCCAAAACAGCGACTTGAAGACTTGCTTGTACTCCTTGTCGTGCTCAAGAGCGTTGACATCCACGGCGTAGTTGACAACTGAGAGCAGCCGCTCATTTATGAAACTCTTCTTGCCATCCTTCGTCTGAAACTCGAAGTAGACGCCCAGAACCCGAACGCCTTGTTTGTTGAGCGCTCTTACCAACGGTACGAAATCTCCGTCTCCTGTCACGAGCACGGCAATGTCGATTTTGCCGTCCAGGCCGACCTGGAGGGCGTCGACGGTGAGGGCCACATCGACGCCCTTCTCACCCAGCGTCTGAGACATGGGCAGGTACCTGGGCTCAACCCCTGCGTGCATTAGATCGTGATGTTGATTGCGGTCAAATCGGAGCTGCTCCGGTGTGGCCTTCTTGCTCGTGAAGAGCCCCTGGTGCCAGGCCGCATATACAACCCTGTAGCTCGCGTATCCCTGTTCCTTTTGGGCGATGAATGCCTCGATGAACGCGTGTAGCGGCAGATACCGGAGCCAGCCTAGGTCGCGCTCTTGGTAGTAGTAGCGACGAGCATATGCGAAGTAAGACCCATCGTAGAACACGCCAATCCGGCATATCGCGTTGCTCGAGGCCATGGAAACCCCCACCGTATTTTGTCGCGTTAACGTCTGGCGCCTTGGCTACGGCGGGCGGATCCCGCCACAGAACAATCCTAAATAGTTCCACGGCTTTGCTGCGGGGAGGCCGACCTATCGCGGAGCTGTGGCCGCGGAGCGCCGCCAGCTACAAGCGCAGGTTAGCTCGCTTCAGGCTCTACCCCTGTGGGTGGAGGCAGCAAAGAGAGCATCTTCAAGTAAGTAGGGAGGCATTGAAGCACGAATCGCTGATGGACCTGGAAAGTGTCAACCAAGAGGAACACCGCAATACAAGCAAAGATATTTCCCCGCCTCACCTCGATGGCCGGCGCGATATCGCCGGTGATCGTGGGGACTCCTGACTCGGTCGCGTACAAGACGCCATTGCGCTCAGTCGCTCGCAGCTCAATCATCTTGTCCAGTGACTTGACTGCACTGTCCACGAGCAGCTCGTCAAGCTCGGGGGAGAAATCGTGAAGCGCGTCGTTTACTGACAGTTGAAGATCTAGAGGAGGTCTTGGAGTCACCCCAACCACCTGTCCGTCCGGCAACATAAACTCAAACCGCACAGATGGCTGATCCTTGCCATCCCGCTGGACAATCTGTAGTTGAGGAACCGTTATCGGGCCCTTCTTGATGAGCCCCCCAACTGCGGCGAGAAATGGGATCATCGCCGCTTTGTGGCGATGGACCTTCCAGTTCAGGCGTTCTGCCCCCGGATACCGGAGGCGGTGCAAAGAATGAATGATTGCCCTTGCTGCTTCTTCTTCGCCCGTCAGCGCACGAAACAGGGCCATTTCGGGGTCAATGCCCTGAATTCGTCGCGCACGCTCCGCATGGTGAATCGCACTGCGCGCAGCGTGCTTTCCGGGACTAGGGCGCGTCTCGACCATTCCCAGAATACGTTGCTCCAATTCTGTCAGGTTCTCGAAGTCTGGCATGGCTGGAGCGAGCTAACGAGGGACATTGTGCTGCAACGCTTCAAATAGATGCGGTCGCGGGCGGCCTGACAGACTACCCCGTGCGCATGGGCGGGCCGCCTGCGGCCGCTACCATGACAGCGTTGTCACCACCAACGACGGTTAGCTCGCTGCGGACTACGCCTTCTTGCCCTGTTGCGCACGCCGGTCCGTCAATATTCGCGTAATGTTGTCAACATCGCCCTTGTGGCGTGCGGGGAGTGTCTGGAGAACACCCGCAATGTCGTCGAATACGGTCCAGCTTGCGCCGGCACCCGTGTTCACTGCCAGGGTTACAGTCTCAAGTGCGCGCACCACACGCCAATGCTCATCGCGCTTGTTGCTAAGAGAAATCAACTTCAATGCAGACCGAATCGCGTTATCCCAGACTCCCGCTGCAACCCATTTGTCGACATCGGCCTCGGCGTGGAGAAGCGCCATTAACTCGAGGTCGCCCTGAATGCTGCGGATAGCCTCTTGCAGAGGCTTTGCGACCTCGGCGGCTGCCTTGCCAACCGTTTTGGCTAGAGCAATCGAGCTCTCGCTGAGCCGATGTGTAATAGCAGACTCTAGCTCGGCCTTCATCTGTGTCTTGTCGCGTTCATACACTTTGAAGTTCGCGAACCAACCGAAGCCAAGCAGCAGAAAGCCCACTCCTACGATTGTTCCGAGCGACCAGTGCACTGTTGCCAGCAGCTGTTCGTTGCCCCTGCGGAGTTCATCATTCTGGGCTCGGAGGGCGACGAGAACGGAGTCCGTTGCCATGCGTTCACTGCTTGGCGCGCGTGAAGGCGCACTCTGCGCGGACAAGTGGTCGGCGACGGACAGCCATAACAACAGCGCGCACACTATTGACCGCATTCCATGCACTCCAGGCGACAAGATGGGTAGTTCTAGCTGTCGTCGAGCTAACGTCTGGCGCTTTAGCTGCGGCGGGCGGATCCCGCCTCAGAGTCAACGCAATTGGTTCCACAGCGTGGCCACGGGGAGGCCCACCTAGCGTGGAGCCCTGGCCTCGGCGCGCCGACAGCTACAAGCGCAGGTTAGGCCTCGGGCTCGAAGGTGCGTCGCTCGAGGTGGGCGACCAACGCCGCAACCCCAATTACGAAGGGGCCCACAATGTAGACCACGATCTTGTCGCGGTCCCAAGGGCCATCCCAGAACATCCCCATTGCGAAAACAGCGAGATAGGAGCCGATCCTCAACAACAGTACCACTGGTGGCGTCTTGGGCATGTAGTGTCGAGTCCGTAGGCCTAACAAGAGTTTACCTGCGGACTCATCAATCTACCTACGCATCCTTCCACAGCGTCTCCCCCTTCACGAACCAGGAGATCCCGAACGCCCAGAGCGCCAGCGTCTCGAAGGTGAAGACCGCGGGAAGCGGGCCGACCGCCCAGGTCCAGCCCTTCAGTTTGTACGCCCCAATCACCCCGATGCAGGCCACCATCACCAGGGCGCAGAGCCGGTAGACCCGGTTCCGCGTGACCTTCTGCGCGGTCATCGCGGCGAGGGAGCCGCCGGTCTTGGTGAAGAGGACGAGGGAGAAATAGGCGAGGGTCAGGAACAACGCCCCGGCCGAGATCAGGTGCACGGTGGACCAGGGCGCGGGGTCGTCGTGCGGGATGAAGGCCACGCCGAGGGCGAAGAGCCAGGCGAAGTCGCCGGCGATGTCGTCCTGGCGCTCGGGACCGCGATAGGCGAAGAGGAACCAGGCGATGGTGAAGAGGGCGCCGACAAAGAGATCGCCGGTCCGCCCGGAGTAGTAGTCGCTGATCGAAGGCCGGATCTCCTGGCACCCACAGATCCGCCACCCCCAGCCCACCAACCCGAACGGGAGGAACATCCCCAGGGCGCCCACGATGCGGCGGAGGGTGATGTAGGAGACGAGGATCGGTTGCGAAGGGGATCGAGTTGCCACGAAGCTCCTCCTGTCCTGGGCTGGGACGAGTGCCTACGATAGGACGGAACGGCCGGAGGCGCAAATTACCGCTGGTAAAGGGGTTATTGGTGGCTGGTTTCTGGTCGATTTCGGTCAAAAACTGACCAACTGTCGAAGACTTTGACACCCGCACCCGCCTCTCACGGGCCGATCCTTCGGGGCCTTAAGGCCCCTCAGGATGACGCCTACTCGGGATACTTTGCGACCAGCCGCCGCACGGTGTTGATGTTCCGCCAGGTGGAGGCGCAGACCTTCTTGTCGAAGGGGATCCGCTGGAATGCCGAGTCGCTCTGGCGGGTCTGGGAGAGCCAGTAGAGCTCCCGTCCTTTCGGGTGGAGCTCGTCGCTGTCATTTACGAAGCTGGCGATGGTCTTCTTCTGCGCTGCGGTGAACGGGGCGTCGACGAACCCGACCACGAAGGCGATGGCGCTCGCGTGGCGGGCCGGCGGGAACGGCTTCTGCTCCGCCACCACCGTCAGGGCGTCCATCGTGCGGAGGAAGGCGCGGGACTCGAATCCCATCTGCTGGAGGATCGCCCCTTCGATCCTGCCGACGAGGGTCGCCTCGGTGGTGATCCGGGAGTCGAAGATGACGTTCCCGCTCGCGATGAACGGCTCCGCGTCGGGGATCCCCGCCTTCGCGAAGATCTTCACGAGCTGATCGTTCTTGACGGTGCGGGCGCCGAGGTTGATGCCGCGGAGGAAGGCGACGTAGCGTGGCATTCGGCCGACTTGAACAGGGAAAGATGGCCGAGCGCGCGAGCCCATGATGGACCGAACCCAAGATGATCGACCGACAGGAGAGGCACCTCCTGGGTTCAGTACATCGTGGGTTCGCGCGCCCAGAGGAGTGGTGCACCGGTACGGCGATCGTTCTCAGTCGACCTACTTCGAGTGCCTAAGTTCGGACAACTTGGGTGGGCACTGATGATCGCCGTAGGAACAGAAGACGCAGCAATCACCCGGCTTCGGCGTGAGGCGTGTCTGGCAGCGGGGGCAGACGAAGAAATGCACGCAGGCGTCCTCGGGCATCTCCTCGGTCGTCATGGTATTGCAGGCGGGGCAGGTGATTGTTCCGGTCGTCATAGCTCCCTCGGCCCGGAGGGCCGAGCTACATCAGGTGTCCTTCTTCTTCTTCGCCACCTCGTCCAGGTACTTCCGCTCGCTCGGCGTCAGGCTCCCCATCCCGGTCGCACTGATCTTGTCGAGCACCCGATCCAGCTCGGCCTGGGCCTTATCGATCGCGGGAGGCCGGTGGTCGGGCGGTCGGGCGGTCAGGCGGTCGGATTCGCGCCCTCCCACCGCCACGTGATGTTCCACGACCGGTTTCGGGCGGGTGAACTGAGGCTGCGGTCGTCCCATCCCCTGCAGGCGGAAGAAGAGCCACCCGAAGGCGAGTCCGCCGAGGTGCGCCTCGTGCGCGATGGTGGTGTGGAACAGATCCCGGAGGAAGAACACCCCGGCGAGGTCGAAGATCGCGACGAGCAGCACCATCGTCCGGGCCCGGATCGGTACCGGGATCGGGAAGGCGAAGAGCTCGCGGTCAGGATGGATGATCGAATACGCGAGCAGCACACCGATCACCCCACCGGACGCCCCGATGAAAGGAGGGACGGGGTAGAGCCGCTGAAGCACCGCGGCAAAAGCCGCCGCGCCGACCACGCAATAGAGGAAATAGAACAGGAAGGCCGGTCCGCCGAGTCGGCGTTCGACGGCGGGACCGAAGAAGAAGAGGGCAAGGCCGTTGAACAGGAGATGGAGCACGCCGCCATGGACGAAGGCGTAGGTGAGTGCGGTCCAGGGGCGCCCCGCCCAATGGGCAGGGTCGAACATGAGGGCGTCGGTGACCGCCGGCGAGACGAAAATGGTGGCCAGCAGCAACTGGACCCCGACCATCGCGGCCAGGAGTCGCCCGACCCAGGGGGTGAGGCGGGGAGCGGGGAAGGTGCCGGGGTCCATATCAGAATGTAGGCGTTCAGGCGGGTAGGCGG
>JBDSIR010000061.1:0-4711 GCA_039917855.1 Gemmatimonadales bacterium
GAAGTCAACATGGCCACAATCTCCCAAGGCTGCCCGATCGAGGAAGTGTCGCTGAAGATCTTGACGCCATCGGAACAGAGGGGCGCCCGTTGTAAGCTGGGATCCACGACCGCTGCCTTGGTCTGAACGCAAGCCACGGAGGGTGCAAGCAGGAGGGGGTAGAGGATCTTCATAGGCGGTACTCTCCATCAGGCATGGATGGGCCTCAGGCGCCTAGAACCAACACCCCTTATTCAGGTGTCAAATTCTTTGACAAAAGTCAGTATTTGTCCAAAGCTGTCTAAAAACTTGACGGCCCGCGTCAGCAGGCCGTCAGGGGCGTGAGCCCAATCGAAAGCGTGCGGGGAGTCCCCGCTCGTTCGGAGCAGTCAAAGGCGGCTAGCCTGCCTTAATCTAGAGAAGGGGTGTGACAGCCATTTTCAATGTACTGTCCCGGCTGAGGAGCGGAAGAGGGCGGTCAGCCTCGGCCCGCCGAAACCGATGGATCATTTAGTTCAGCGGCGGAGATCCACTCTTCACCGTTCGGGGCCGGCGAAGCCGCTTCCCGTCCCAACGTCGCCCCGTTGGAGTCTCCAGGTCCATTGCTCCTCCTTGCTCCCGATCACATCGCACAAGGTAAGTATTAGCTTGTATAAAGATAGTAATACATACATAATAGGTATGCAATATGACTATAACAGATAGTATTGACAGTTAAAAACGATAGTATTACATTAGTTGGTGCTATTATTAGGAGTTGTACGATGTTGGAAGGACCTGCGGTCATTCGTCGAGCATTGGGTCTCGTTGGACAACGCCTCGCCGCCGAAGGCCAAGAGATCTGGATCGTGGTCGTCGGTGGCGCAGCGCTGAATCTCCGAGGGATCGTCACGCGAACGACCGTCGACGTCGACATCGTCGCGCTCGCGATCCCCGATGGTGGCCGCATGGTGCTCCAAGCCACCACTGCGCCGCTCACCGCTTCCCTGCGCGCGCACGCTGCCCGGGTCGCGGCCGACCTGAGGCTGGCGCCCACGTGGCTGAACGATGAGCCGGCCGATCTCTTCCGACTGGGACTACCCCCGGGCTTCGCCGAAGGACTCCAATGGGAGGATTTCGCCGGACTGCACGTAGGTGTCGCCTCCCGTGAAGGGCTGATCCCCCTCAAACTCTACGCTGCGGGACACGACCGATGGGCCGGTCCCAATCGACATCAGAGTGATCTGGTGCTCTTGCGGCCCACTCCTGAAGAGCTTGCCGCAGGTGCACTCTGGGTGGCTTCCCAGGACTTCTCGCCCGCAATGCAGGAACAGATCCATCGCGTCATCGAAGAGGTGAAGGATGCCGTCCTACGAGCTCGTTAGCACCCTGCAGGGCACCACCGCCGACCTTCTCTGGCGGCAGTGGGGCGCATTCGGGGTGATGACCAACTACCAGACCGCCCAACGGGCCATCGATCCAGAGGCCCTGATCCTCGGGAGCCTGGCCCTCTCGCGCCTGGAACCACGGGTGGTCGACGTCGTCCCCTCCTGGGTCTCGCACAACCACGACCGGATCAACGTGCCGCGACTGAAGCGCCTGGCGCAGTACTTCCCCGCCGCTCAGAAGGGGCTTCCGGACTTGGCTGCGGTTGCGGTGGCCGCCGGCGACGCCGGATGGAAGCCGCTCCTCGATGGCGTCCCGCGTGCCAAGCGACCGTCACAACCCAAGCCACGCGCCATACGTGTGCGTCTGATCAACACGCCCACCCTCATGCTCCGGATGCGGATGGGAATGGGTGTGACGGCACGTGCCGACATCCTGAGTTACTTGATCGCCAACAGTGATCGCGGGGATCGCTGGGCCAGCGTGAGCACCATCGCGGAAGCACTCGACTTCACCCCCTCCGCCGTGCGCACCGCCGCCGACGAAATGACCGAGGCGGGATTCATTGAAGGGATCGCCAGCGTCGCAGGCGGACGCGGCCCTTCCGCGCGGATGTTCCGGGTGAGGGGGAACATTTGGAATGGGATCCTCGGTGGCTCCACCCTGGGCTGGTGGCCCTGGCTCGAGGTGTATCGGTTCATGAACGACCTCGAAGAGCGCCTCGCGGTCGCGCCGAGTGGAACGGTCACCGAGTACGTCGAGACGAGCCTGATCCGTGAACTGATGGAACGCTACCCCCGTGCGATCGAAGAGACCCAGAGCGACCCACCACTCCCCCCGGAGGATCTTGAAGGGTGGCCGGTCTACCTCCGGGATCGACTTGGCCGTTGGAGGAGCGCGCTTAGCCAGGGGTAGGCGACGGCACAGGCCTACAGCCGCATCCCCGCCTGATTCAGCTCCTGCTGCAGTTCGCCCCACACCGGCTTGTCGTACTTCTCCCCCGCGCCGTGCATCCCCCAGAGCTTGTGGAAGAGGTACCACGCCTTTCGTTCGTGACGCCAGGTCGGACGTCGCGGCTCGAAGAAGCCGTGCTTGGCCAGGAGGCGCTCCCTCCACGTGGCCCACTGTTCGTCGGGCGGATCGAGCGCCACGATCGGGCACGCCAGGTACGCCTCCGGTCCCAACGGCAGCTCGAGGAGGGGGAGCTCCGCCTCCAGCCACCAGAGCGCTTCCACCCTCACCAACCTCCTCATCCGCCGGCCACGGCGCGTCCGCGGGTTGGCGAGCCGAGCGGCCATCAGCACCCTCGGCGCCTCGAGCGCCGACCCCGTCAGGTCGAAGAGGAAAAGATCCGCGCCGAGGAGGGGGACCCGCTTGGGGAGCCAAAGGAGACCGGTCTTCCGGAGGAGCGTGTACCTCCAGCGCGCGGTGAACCGCACCAGCCAGATGGCGCGCTCCTTGGGGAACTCGAGCGGCCGGGCCCGGAACTCGAGCCGGTTCCAGAAGTCGCGCAGGGCGGGGGGGATCTGCCGCCCGACGTAGAAGGCGAGGCCCAGCCAGGGCCCGCCAATCAGGACGATCAGGGCGACGAGGAGCCACTGTCCCACGTGTGCGGGGATGTAGTCGCCCACCACCTGCCAGCTCCACGGGAGGGGGGCGAGGAGCCAGGCCAGGGGGCCGTGGCGGCGGCGGTCTCTCATAGTCCGGAGGCGCTGGAGGCGCGTGAGGCGCTCAAGGGAGTGTCGGGGATGTGATCGCCGAGCTCTCCTCGACGGGCACCAGGGGGACCGTCAGCTCGCGGATCAGTCGCCCCGCTTGGTCATACAGACTGACCAAGGCGTCGGTCGAACGCGACCCATCGGCCGAGACCTTCTGGACCATCGTGATGTTGACCACCGACGGCTCGAGCTTGTAGGCGGAGCCGGTCGCGAAGTCGATCGCGAAGCCGACGATCCACCCGACCACCAGGTTGCCGAAGATCCAGCCATTGGTCCCCTTGGTGAGGGCGATGGTCTGGGGCTGGAAGCCGGGGGCGGTGAAGTCTATCTGGTATTCGTTCTTCCGCGGGAGGCGCACCGACTGGGGGGCGTCACCCGAGGCGATCTGGATCCCAGAGGAGGAGCGGATCACGAAGTGGGTGGCGGGGGTGGAGGACTGGATCGAGACCGCCTGGGAGCTGCCGCCGCCGAGGATCGTGGCGCAGCCCGAAAGGGTGAGGACCAGCGCGCAGGCGGGCCCGCGGGCCAGAAGGGGGAGACGCATTGCCGGACTCCGTGAAGAAGGGGTCCGGACAAGTTGGGGAGGGGGTGTGACAATCGTCCCGGCGGAGCCGCTCTTTGTTTCAAAGGGCGCAAATAGGGCGGGCGCTTCCTTCGCTTCGCTTCCTTCGCTTCGCTCAGGACAGGCAGGACAGGCAGGACAGGGGCGCCCCGCCCTATTCGCGTTCGAATGGTTACCACTTCCGGCGCCCGGGCCGTACTGTCGAGCACGCCGCACCACTCGGCTGCGGTTGTTCGTGCGGACCTTGTAAAAACCTAACAATTAGGTTACAATCCAATGGCCACAGTGCTCCGGGCGGACGGCTTCGTGATCCGGGTCTACGGCCCACCTCGCGAACACGCACCCCCGCACGTGCACGTAGAGCGCGGGGCCAACCAGCTGGTGGTCATCCGAATGGCAACGCCGACATCACCGCAGAGGGTCTGGCGGGTGTATGAAATGCGGGATCGGGACGTGGTGCGGGCCTTTCGGCTGGTCGAACGACACCACACCAGGATCTTGAGAATGTGGAGGAGGCTCCATGGCTAAGCACCTGCTCACCGACAATGACATTCTGGCGCAGATCCCCGCAGCGCGCCGCCGAGCGGAGCGGACACGCCTCGCGGAACCCCACGCGGCGGCCGCCGAATACCTCCGGACCCCTCGAGCGCTCCTCGTCGAGCTGTCGAATGGGGCGGGGATCCTCGTTCCCATCGATCTTGTGGCCGATCTCCGGGAGGCTACCGACCCTGAGCTCGCCAAGGTCGCGGTCGGACCCGCTGGCGTGGGACTCCGCTGGGAGCGGCTCGATGTGGACCTCTCGGTCGCGGGGCTTGCAACCCTCGCCTTTGGTGCGCGGACCTTGCATCGAGCTGCCGGGGCGGCTGGAGGATCTGTCCGTAGCCGCAAGAAGGCCAAGTCCTCGCGCCTCAACGGCCTCAAGGGGGGCCGCCCGCGGATGAAGCTTCCCGCCTGACCATCACCGCGGGCCGGTTGCACGATCTCCGGCGCAGCCGCTCTTTGTTTCAAAGGGCGCAAATAGGGCGGGCGCTCTGCGCCCGCCTTTGCACTGATTCTTCCATCACGCGGAAGGCGGGCGCAGAGCGCC
>JBDSIR010000062.1:0-17625 GCA_039917855.1 Gemmatimonadales bacterium
CGCGAGCTTTCGTCCCGCCTCGTCCTGGGCCACGATCATCTCCCGCATCGCCGTGATCCGGTCCCCCTCGAAGAACATGTGCTCGGTGCGGCAGAGCCCGATCCCTTCGGCGCCGAAATCACGCGCCTTGTGGGCATCGGCGGGCGTGTCGGCGTTGGTGCGGACCCGCAGGTGACGGAGCCGGTCCGCCCAGCCGAGGACACGGTCGAAATGCTGGTTGAGGGCAGGGGGGGAGAGCTTGGCCTGGCCCGCGAAGACCCGGCCAGTGGCTCCATCGAGGGTGATCCAGTCCCCCGCCTTGAGCACCCGGCCGTTGAACCGCAGTTCCCCCTTGGCCTCGTTCACGTCGAGTTCGGTGGCACCCGCAACGCAGGGTTTCCCCATCCCACGCGCGACGACGGCGGCGTGGGAGGTCATCCCCCCGCGGGCGGTGAGGATCGCCTTGGCCGCGACCATCCCATGGAAGTCCTCGGGGCTCGTCTCCCGCCGCACCAGGATCACGGCGTCGCCCTTGCGGGCCCGCTCGGCGGCGACGTCGGCGTCGAAGACGATCTCGCCGCTCGCCGCCCCGGGTGACGCGGGAAGGCCGGTGGTCAGGAGATCGAGTGCCGCATCGGGATCGATCATCGGGTGGAGGAGCTGATTCAGGTCGTTGGGCGGGATCCGTGCCACCGCCTCTTCTTCGCTGATCAATCCCTCGTCCACCATCTCGCAGGCGTTCCGGAGCGCCGCGGCACCGGTGCGCTGGGCGCGCCGAGTCTGGAGCATATAGAGCTTGCCGCGCTCGATGGTGAACTCCATGTCCTGCACGTCGCGGAAATGGCGCTCCAGCGTCCGGGCCATCCGGGTGAGTTCCTCGTGGGCCTGTGGCATCGCGGCGGTGAGCCGCTCGATCGGCTCCGGGGTGCGGGCGCCGCTCACCACGTCCTCGCCCTGGGCATTCAGCAGATACTCGCCGTAGAGCTTGGCCTCCCCCGTCGACGGATCGCGGCTGAAGGCGACGCCGGTCCCCGAGTCCTCGCCGAGGTTGCCGAAGACCATCGTGCAGATGGTCACTGCTGTGCCCATCGCGTCGGGGATCCCGTGGAGTTTCCGGTAGTCGATCGCCCTGCGGGTGTTCCAGCTCTCGAACACGGCGGTCACCGCGCCCCAGAGCTGGTCGGTCGGTTCCTCGGGGAACTCCTTGCCGCTCACCTCGCGGATGTGCGCCTTGAACGCCGCCACCAGTTCCTTCGTATCTGCGGGCGGCAGGTCGATGTCGCGCTCGACCTTGCGCGTCTTCTTCCGAGCCTCGATCAGGTGGTCGAACGGCGCCTTGGGGAGGTCGAATACCACGCTGGCGTACATCTGCACGAAGCGGCGGTAGCTGTCCCAGGCGAAGGCCGGGTTGCCGCTCTGTTTCTCGAGCCCCGCGACGGTCCGGTCGTTGAGCCCCAGGTTGAGGATCGTCTCCATCATCCCCGGCATCGAGACCGCGGCGCCGGAACGCACCGAGACGAGCAAGGGGTCCTTGGCGGAGCCGAAGCTCTTGCCGGTGGCCGCCTCCAGCCGCTGCAACGCCCCCTCGACCTGCTGTTTCAGGCGCGGCGGGAAATGACGGCTTTCGAGATAGGGAAGGCACATCGTGGAAGCGATCGTGAACCCCGGCGGGACCGGGATCCCGATGTTGGTCATCTCGGCGAGCCCGGCGCCCTTGCCACCGAGCACGTCCTTCATCGCCGCCGTGCCTTCGGCGCGGCCCTGGCCGAAGAAGTAGACGAGCTTGGGTTCGTTCGTGCTCATGGGCTGACTCCGGGATGCGATCGCCCCTGCGTTTCCGCCTCTCCCCCCGACCCCCTCTCCGCAAAGCGGAGAGGGGGAGAACTGCGGTGATGCAGATCGGTACTGGTGCGCGGAGTCACCCCTCGCCGCTTTGCGGAGAGGGGCCGGGGGTGAGGCTACTTCCGCGCCATCGCCAGGCTCACCAGCGCGCCCTCCCCCGTCGGATACTCGCCGCTGAAGCAGGCGTGGCAGTACTTGCTCTTCGGACCCGCCGCCGTGAGCATCCCCTCGAGCGAGAGGTAGCCGAGGGAGTCGACGCCGAGGAACTGACGGATCTCCTCGATCGACTTGTTGGCACCGATCAGTTCGGCGCGATCCGGCGTGTCGATCCCGTAATGGCACGGGCCGGTGATCGGCGGCGAAGCGAGCCGGAGATGGACCTCCTTGGCCCCCGCCTGGCGGATCATCTGCACCAGTCCGCGGCTGGTGGTGCCGCGCACCAGCGAGTCGTCCACCACCACGCACTTCTTCCCGGCGATGACCTCGCGCACGGGATTGAACTTGATCTTCACTTTCGCCACCCGGAGGGCCTGCACCGGATTGATGAAGGTGCGGCCGACGTAGTGATTGCGGATGAGCCCGTACTCGAGTTTCACGCCCGAGGCCTCTGAGTACCCGAGCGCCATTGCGTTGCTCGAGTCGGGGACGCTGAATACCACGTCGGCACCCGGCACCGGGTGTTCCTTGGCGAGCTTCCGCCCCAGTTCGCGGCGCACCGCGTCGACCGAGGTACCGAACACGGTGCTGTCGGGGCGGGCGAAGTAGACCAGCTCGAAGACGCAGCGGGTCTCGGGGCGGGGCCGTAGAGGCGCCAGCTCGGTGACCTTGCCAGCCTCGATCTTCAGGAATTCACCCGGCCGGATCTCGCGGAGCGCGGTCGCGCCCACCAGGTCGAGGGCGCAGCTCTCGCTCCCGACCACGATCCCGTTGGCCAGCTGGCCGACCATCAGCGGGCGGAACCCTCGGGAGTCGACCACGGCGTAGATCGTCCGGCCCACGTTGATGAGCAGGGTGTACGCCCCGTCCACGGCTTCCAGCGCCTCGCGGATCGCCGATTCGGCGTCGGGGGCGTCGGATCGCGCGATCAGGTGGATCAGCGCCTCCGTGTCCGAGGTCGACGCGAAGATCGCACCCGCGCGCACAAGGTCGCGCCGGAGCTCGATGGCGTTGGTCAGGTTGCCGTTGTGCGCGATGCCGAGCGGGCCGTGGCGGGTGTTGGCGAGGTAGGGCTGGGCGTTCTCGATCACCGAGCTCCCCGCCGTGCTGTACCGCGTGTGGCCGATCGCCACTTCCCCGGGGAGGTGGCTCAGGATCGCGTCGTCGAAGTTGTCGGAGACCAGCCCCATTCCACGGTGGAGGCGCGCCTCCTGGGCAGCGTCGACGGCGATGATCCCGGCGCTCTCCTGCCCGCGATGCTGCAGGGCATAGAGTCCGAGATAGGTCAGCCGGGCCGCGTCAGGCAGTCCCGAGACGCCGAAGATGCCGCACATAGGCCTACGCCCCCCTCAGCTCGCGCGCCGCCGACATCCGGCGGGGAATGGCCTCATGATACATCCGGCGCAGGTCTTCGATGGCCCAGTGGAACGACGACCCACCCCAGCTGCGCCCGATCTCGATCGTGAACCCCTGCGCAGGGGCAGCTACCCGTCCCGCCCCGAATCCGGGTACGCCGTGCTGACGCGCCAGGCGGGCCAGCTCCTGCTTCTTCGTCATCTCGAATGTGGCCACCACCCGGCCGTGGTCCTCGGCGTAGAGGGTCTGCTCGTCGGTGCAGCCCGGCGCGTATCCGGTCAGGTCCACCCAGGCCCCCAGGGGGCGTTCTGCGTATGGCCCACCCATCGCCGCTTCGGCGAGCGCGACCGCGAGCCCGCCCTGCGAGCAGTCGTGCGCCGACCGTAGCAGCCGCGCTTGCGCGGCCGCCACAAGGAACCGCTGCAGCCGCGCCTCGGCATCGAGGTCCACCGTCGGGACCGACCCGCCGACGTGGTCGTACACCTCGGTCCAGTACGCCGAGCCGCCGAGTTTCCCGTGGGTCACACCGAAGATGGCGATCCCATCGCCGGGGCGCTGGAAGTGTGCCGGGACCCGGTCGCCCACCTTGGCGAGGAGTCCGACCATTCCCACCACCGGGGTCGGGTCGACCGCACTGCTGCCCCGCTCGTTATAGAAGGAGACGTTCCCTCCGGTCACCGGGATCCCGAAGGCGCGGCAGGCATCCGCGATCCCGCGACACGCTTCCTTGAATTGATGGAACACCTCGGGCTTCTCCGGATTGCCGAAATTGAGGCAGTCCGTGATGCCGATGGGCCTGGCCCCTGTTACCGCGACATTGCGGGCCGCTTCGGCCACCGTCGCCTTGCCACCTTCATACGGGTCGATCGCCACCAGTCGCGCGTTGCAGTCGAGCGAGATGGAGAGCGCAAAATCGGTCCCCTCGACTCGGAATGTGCCGCCATCGCCACCGGGGCCGATGAGGGTGTTGGCCTGCACGGTGGAGTCATACTGCTCGAACACCCACCGTTTGCTCGCGATGCTCGGGGTGTCGAGGAGCAGGGGGAGCGCCGCGCCGGGGGAACAGCCGGGACCCCCGTCGGGCGTTGCCTTGCGGCGCGCGATGGTGGCGGCCGACTCCTTGGCGGCGGGGTGATACACCGGCGCTTCGTCGACCAGTCGCAGGGCGGGGATCTCCGCTTTGATCACGCCGTGGTGACGCACTCGGAAGATCCCGTCGTCGGTCACCTTGCCGATGATCGCGGCGTTGAGCTCCCACTTCTGGCACACCCTGAAGATCGCATCGACCTTGGAAGGCTCCGCCACCACCAGCATCCGCTCCTGCGACTCGCTCAGCAGGATCTCGTAGGCGGTCATCCCTGCTTCACGCACGGGAACCTTGTCGGTGTCGATCTCGACCCCCACGCCTCCCCGCGCCGCCATCTCGGCCGACGAGCTGGTGAGCCCCGCCGCGCCCATATCCTGGATCGCGACCATCAGGTCGAGCGCCCGGAGTTCGAGGGTCGCTTCGAGGAGGAGCTTCTCGGTGAAGGGGTCGCCCACCTGCACCTGGGGACGCCGCGCCTCGCTCTTTTCCGACAGCTCCTCGGAGGCGAAGCTCGCGCCGTGGATGCCGTCCCGACCGGTGCGGGCGCCGACCGCCAGCACCAGGTTGCCGGGGCCGCGCATCTTGGCGGTGATCAGGTCCGTCTCGCGCAAGATCCCGACCGCCATCGCATTTACCAGCGGATTGCCGCTGTACCCCGGCGCGAAGTCGACCTCGCCGCCGAGCGTGGGGATGCCGACGCAGTTGCCGTAGGTCCCGACCCCCTGCACGCACCCCGCGAACAGGTACCGATTGCGGGCATCGTCGAGCGGGCCGAAGCGGAGCGAATTGAGGAGCGCCACCGGGCGCGCGCCCATCGTGAACACGTCGCGGAGGATCCCGCCGACGCCGGTGGCCGCGCCCTGGAACGGCTCGACCGCCGAGGGGTGATTGTGGCTCTCGACCTTGAACGCCACCGCCCAGCCGTCGGGGAGCCGGAGCACGCCGGCATTCTCGCCCGGGCCCTGCAACACCGCCTCGCCGGTGGTGGGGAAGGTCCTGAGGATCGGCTTGGAGTGCTTGTACGAGCAGTGCTCCGACCAGAGCGCCGAAAAGACGCCCAGTTCGGTCAGGCTCGGGAGGCGGCCGAGGATCGTCTGGATGCGGGTGTACTCGTCGGCGGTGAGGTTGTGCTCCACCGCCAACGCCAGCGACATGACCGGCTCGATCACTTCGCGTCCGTCTTGTTGTGGAAGGCTTTGCGGAAGTCGCCGAAGACGCGGCCGAGGAGGCCGGTGGTCTCGTGCCCCCCGAGCGATTCCAGCTCTCCATCGTCGAGGAAGATCCCCCGGCAGTCGGGACACTTGTCGATGGTGATGTTGTGCGACACGACGTGGTGGAGGTGGCCGCCGCACCGGGGGCAGCGCATCAAGTGCGTGCGCCGCTCGACCGACTCCGCTTCGGCCACCTGGCGTGCGTGGAGGTGCTGCTTGAGCTCGGCGTCGCGCTTGGCGAAGTATTCGTCTTCGTTCTTGGAGGTCATGGTGGTGGTCGCTCATTGGTGAAGAACGAGCCTGGCGCTTGGCGCCTGGCGAGTCAATTCTGAGAAGGGGTCATCCAATTCCAAGTGTCCTCGCACCAAGACCTGCCTTGCCTCTCCGGGCACCAGGCTCCAGGCGCGTCCTACCGTCCCACCACCGTTGCCAGCATCGAGGTAAAGAACCCCAGCCCATCCACATTCCCCAGGGCCGGGTCGGCTGCCCGGTCCGGGTGCGGCATGAGGCCCACGATGCGGCCGCTCGGATCGCACAGCCCCGCGATGTCGTCGAGCGAGTCGTTGGGGTTCTCGCCATCCTGCGCCGGAGTGCCGTCGGCGCCGACGTAGCGGGCGATGACCAGCCCTTCGCGCTCGATGCGAAGGAGGGTCTCGTCGTCGGCGGTGAAGCGACCGTCGCCGTGCGCCACCGGCATCGTGAGGAGCTGGCCCACCCGATAGTCGGAGGTGAAGGCGGTCTCGGTGCGTTCCACCCGGAGGGTCACCGGGCGCGATGCGAAGGAGAGCCGCCCGTTCCGCTGCAGCGCCCCCGGCAGGAGCCCCGCTTCACAGAGGATCTGGAATCCGTTGCAGATGCCCAGCACCGGACCGCCCCGGTCGGCGTGGCGCTTCACCTCCTGCATGATCGGGCTGAATCGTGCGATGGCCCCGGAGCGGAGGTGGTCGCCGTAGCTGAACCCCCCCGGCAGCAGGACTACGTCGGCCCGCAGCAGGTCGGTGTCGCGGTGCCACACGAAGTAGGACTCGGCGCCTGCCCGCCTGGCCGCGTGGAGCACGTCCTGGTCACAATTGCTGCCGGGAAAGCGGACGACGGCGGCGCGGAGCGTCATCAGGCCTCCTCGACCTCGACCAGGTAATCCTCGGTCACCGGGTTGGCGAGGAGCTTGTCACACATCTGGCGGGCGCGGGATTCCGCTTCGTCCTTCGAGGCGGCCTTGACGTCGAGCGTGATCGCCTTCCCGACGTGGACCTGGGCCGCCTCGGCGAACCCGAGGACATGCAGCGCCGATTCCACGGCCTGCCCCTGCGGGTCGAGGAGGCCGGTGCGGGGCATGACCCGGACGAGGACGCGGTAGGTCAATGTTCGTTCTCCTGGTGGAGCGATGCATCGGTCTCGACGATCACCGGATCGGCCTCGGGCTTCTCGGCGAAGGCGAGGATCGCGAATCGGAACAATCCGTACCCGAGATAGGCGAGCCCGAGAGGGAAGAAGAAGTATTCCGGCACCGTGAGTCCCGCCACGAGCACCAGCAGGTGGAACGCGGTACCGAGGAGGCCTTTCACGCTCCGGAAGCCGACCTGGGGGAACTTCGGATAGCGCACCGTGCTCACCATCATCACCGCGAGCACGAGCATCAGGATCACCAGCCCCTGGCGGTCGAACTGCAGCCAGGCGAGCGAGCGCTGGTACCAGTCGGTCTGGCTGAACGGGTACCACACCGCGATCGTCATCCCCGCGGAGGGGGAAGGGAGCCCGGTGAACCAGGCACCGGCCGGCTTGGTCTCCGCCTGCACGTTGTAGCGCGCCAGCCGGAGCACCACCGCCACGATGTAGACGAAGCAGAGCACCCAGGCGAACTTCCCCGCGAAGCGGAACTCGAGGAAGTACATGATCATCGCCGGGGCCACACCGAAGCTGATCGCGTCCACCAGCGAATCGAGCTCGGCGCCGAACTTGGTGCCGGTCTTGGTGCGCCGCGCCACCCGGCCGTCGAGCATGTCGAGGATGCCGGCGAAGAGCACGTACCAGGCGGCCCACTTGAAATTCCCCTGCGCCGCCGAGACGATCGCCCAGATGCCGAAAAAGAGGTTGCCGAGCGTGAAGGCGCTGGGGAGCACCACCACGGCCCGGGTCAGGTCGGGGCGTGGCAGCCCCCGTCCACGGATCAGTTCCATCGCGCGATCACCGTCCTTCCCGCCTGGGTCCGTTCTCCGACGCGCACGGCGACGGTCGCGCCGGGAGGGAGGAACACATCCACCCGCGAACCGAAGCGGATGAGCCCCATTCGTTGTCCTTGGACCACCGCCGTCCCGGGCGTGTGATCCGTGATGATGCGCCGGGCCACGAGCCCCGCGATCTGTCGTACCAGCACCTTCCCCTTGCCCGTTGTGAGCCCCACCGACGACTGCTCATTGACATCGCTCGCCTTGTCCGCGGCCGCGTGACCGAACTTGCCGGCGTTGTACTGCCGGTAGGTCACGGTGCCGTCCATCGGGTAGCGATTCACGTGCACGTCGAAGACGTTCATGAAGATCGCGATCCGCTGCACCCGTCCACTCACGAAGGTCGGCTCATCGACGTCGACGATGCTCACCACCAGCCCGTCCGCCGGGGCGATGACCACGTCCGGTCCGCGTTCCCCGGTGCGCTCGGGATCGCGGAAGAAGGCGACGCACCAGACCGCCACCGGGATCCAGACCCAGAAGGCGATCGTCCACCCGGTGCCGCCGGGGTGGCCGAGCCACCAGAACAACGCCGCCACAAGCCAGAAGCCGATGATGAACGGCCAGCCTTCTTTCGCGATGCGCATCAGAACGTCTCCTCGATGGTCCGACCGGTCAGCAGGCGGAACGCCTCCTGGTACCGCTCGCTCGTCGCTGCCACCACCTCGGCCGGCAGGGCCGGCGGCGGGGCGTCACCGTTCCACGTTCTGGCGTGCTTCAGCGCGCTCAGGTAGTCGCGGAGCGGCTGCTTGTCGAAACTGGGCTGCGGCCCACCGGGGGCATACCGATCGGCGGGCCAGAAGCGGGAACTGTCGGGGGTCAGCACTTCGTCGATGAGGCGGAGATGGCCGTCGGTGCCATTGCCGAATTCGAACTTGGTGTCGGCGATGAGGATCCCGCGGGTCGCCGCATGGTCGCGTCCGGTGGCATAGACCAGGAGCGAGAGCTCCTTGAGCTTTTCCGCAAGGGCAGGGCCCATGTCGAGGCGCATCCGGGTAAAGGTCACGTTCTCGTCGTGACCGGTCTCCGCCTTGGTGGCCGGGCTGAATACCGGCGGGTCGAAGCGGTCGCTCTCGCGGAACCCGGCGGCGAGCGTCTCGCCAGCGAGGGTCCCGCGCGCCTTGTATTCCCTCCACGCGCTCCCCGAGAGGTAGCCGCGCACCACACACTCGAACGGCACCGGCTCCGTTCGGCGAACGAGCATGGCACGACCTGTGACTTGCGACCTGTGACCCTTCAACATCGGCACCCGACGCACGATCTCGTCGGCATCGGCGGTGATCAGATGGTGGTCGACGAGTCCGGACAGCTTCCCGAACCAGAAGGCGCTCAACTGCGTCAGCACGGCGCCCTTCATCGGCACCGGCTCGCGCATGACGACGTCGAAGGCGCTCACTCGGTCGCTCGCCACCAGCAGGAGCGTCTCCGCGTCCACTTCGTACACTTCCCGCACCTTGCCGCGACGGTGCAGCGAGAGGGGCAGGGTGCTCCGGCTCAGCACGGGGAGCATCGCCGTCATACCCGGATCTCGGCGGCCGACAGCTTGGCGGCGTGCGGACGTGCCTTGAGCACGAGGGGACGGAGATATTCGCCCAGGAACTCGGTCACCTGCTCGGGTGCGCGGCCGACGTACTTGGCCGGGTCGAGTTCCGCCCTGAGCCTGGCGGCGTCGAGTTTCTTGAAGGCGGGGTCGGCGCTGAGCCGCTCCATCAGGTCGTTCACCCCGCCTTTGGCGGTCTGGTCGGCCGCGGCGAGCGAATGCTTCCGCACCACCTCGTGGAGCGTCTGGCGGTCGCCGCCCGCCTCGACGCCGAGCATCAACCACCGCTCGGTCGCCATGAAGGGCATCTGCTCGGTGACATGCATGGCGATCATCTCTTCCCGCACCTCGAGCCCGCGGGCGATGTTCTCCGCCAGGATCAGGATGGCGTCGACCGCCAGGAATGCCTCGGGGAGCACCAGGCGCCGGTTGGCGCTGTCGTCCAGCGTCCGTTCGAGCCATTGGCTCGCGGCAGTCTGGGCCCCGTTCTGCTGCAGCGAGATCACGAAGCGCGCCAGCCCGTTGATCCGTTCCGCCCGCATCGGATTCCGCTTGTACGCCATCGCGCTCGACCCGATCTGCTCGCTCTCGAACGGCTCCAGCACCTCGTTCTCGTGCTGCAGCAGCCGCAGGTCGTTCGCCATCTTGGCGCATCCCTGCGCCACGCCGCTCAGGAGGTCGAGCACCTGCGCGTCCTGCTTGCGGGGATAGGTTTGTCCCGTCACCGCGAAGCAGGCGTCGAATCCCATCCGCCCCACGAAACGCCGCTCCAGTTCCCGCACCTTGGCGTGGTCGCCGTGGAAGAGCTCGAGGAAGCTCGCTTGGGTGCCGGTGGTCCCCTTGCACCCCCGGAGACGCAGCATTTCGATCCGCCGGATCGCCTCTTCGACGTCGAGCGCGAGGTCCTGCATCCAGAGGGTGGCGCGCTTGCCGACCGTGGTGAGCTGGGCCGGCTGGAAGTGGGTGTAGGCCAGGCAGGGCGTGTTGCGCCACCGCGCCGCGAACGCCTCCAGCGCGTCGAGCACCGCCAGCAGCCGCCCCAGCACCACTCGGAGACCTTCGCGCATCACCACCACGTCGGCGTTATCGGTCACGAAGGCGCTGGTGGCGCCGAGATGGATCACGCCGCGCGCGGCGGGGGCCTGATCGCCGAACTGGTGCACGTGCGCCATGACGTCGTGCCGGAAGCGCTTCTCGTACTCCGCCGCCTTGGCCAGATCCGCGATGTCGAGATGCGCCTTCATCTCGCTGATGGCCGCATCCGGGATCCCGAGTCCCAGCTCCTTCTCGCACTCCGCGAGCGCCAGCCACACTCGGCGCCAGAGTCCGATGCGGTGCGGCTCGCCCCAGAGACGCTGCATCTCGGGCGAGGCGTAGCGGGTGCCGAGCGGAGAGCGGTAGCGGTCGTCGGTCATCGGAGCGCGATGTCGGAGTAGACCAGCCGCCCGCCCCGCTCGACGTACACGCGGATCGGTTGGCGCGGCTTGAGGGCGCCCACGATCTCCGCCACCTGCTCGGCGGAGCGCACGGGCGTGCGGTCGATGGCGATGATCACGTCACCGGCCGCCAATCCGGTGGCCTGGGCGGCCGCGGGGGTGACGCTCAGGATCAGGGCGCCGGCTTCCGAGCGGATGTTACGCTCGGCCCGGATCCCCGCCGTCACGGTGGCGAGCTCGAGGTCGCTCAACACCCGCACCCGCTCCGCGGTGACGGTCGGCAGATCGCCGCTGATCAGGGTGCGGGTGCGGGTGAATGCCAGCGCCCGGGACTGCACCTGCAGCGTATCACCCACGCCGCGGTCGAGCTTTACCGCTTCCCAGTCGAGGAAGTTGCGCAGCTCGCGTCCATTGGCGCGGAGGAGAACGTCGCCGCGGCGGAGTCCCGCCTTGTCGGCAGGCCCATCGGGGGTCACGCTGGTGACGGTGACGCCTCCCTGCGTGCGCCAGTCGCGCATCGACTCGGCACCCGCCACCTCCACACCCCACCAAGCGCGCCGCACCTGCCCGGTCCGGATGATCTCATCGGCCACCCGGCGCGCCCGCTCGATCGGGATCGCGAAGCCCAGCCCGATGGAACCGCCGCCCTGGGTGAAGATCGACGAGTTGACGCCGACGATCTCACCGTCCGCATTGGCGAGCGGGCCACCCGAATTGCCGGGGTTGATCGCCGCATCGGTCTGGATCATGTCGAGGTAGAGCCCCGTCTGTTCCCCGCTCGGCAGGATGTTCCGTCCGATCGCACTCACCACTCCGGCGGTCACCGTCGGGTGCGCGTCGCCCAGCAGGTAGCCGAATGGATTGCCGAGCGCGACGACCCACTCGCCGATCATCAGGCCGCTGCTTGCACCGAAGGCGGGCACCTTGAGGCGGGCCCGATCGACCTTCACCACCGCGATGTCGGCGAGCGGGTCGGCGCCGACCACGGTGCCGGGCACGTCCGTGCCGTCGGGGAGCGATACCCGCACCTGCTCCGCGTCGGCCACGACATGCTGGTTGGTGATGATATAGCCGTCGGCGCGGTACACGAACCCCGTGCCGAAGCTCTGCACCGTGCGATCACCGCCGGGCGGCAGGAAGAAGAGGTCGAAGGCCGAGCGGCCGCGGGCCGGTTGGCGCGAATCGACCGTGATCGAGACGACCGACGGGTTGACGCGCTGGGCGGCGTCAACGATGGCGGTGCGGCGGCTCTGATCGAGTTGGGTCTGCGATGCCGGCCGGGGCCGGCGCATCGGGGGCGTACCGGGGGTCTGCGCCGCGAGCGCCTCCGCCGAGAGGCAGAGGGCGAGCCCAAGCGCGGCGAGTCGCCGCGTCAGGTCAGGAGGGAGGAGTGTCCAGGTCCGCAAAGCTCTCCGCAGGATAGTCCGCCGCCACGAAGTAGAGCCCCTGAGGTGGCGCGGGAGGACTGGTGTCCTGATTCTCCCGGGCCGCGAGGAGCCGCCCCATGTCTGCTACGGGGCGCCGGTCGAGGGCGATGTCCACCATCGTCCCGACGAGCATCCGCACCATGTGGTGCAGGAATCGGTCGGCGGCGACGTGGAAGGTCATTCCCTGATCGCCGGACCGCGCCTCCCATGCCGCAAGTCGGAGGTCGCACTCCCAGTGCGGCTTGGGCTCCCCTTTGGCGGCGAAGGCGCGGAAATCGTGGCGCCCGCGGATCTCGGCGGCGGCGGCCGCGAGCTTCGTCGCATCGAGCCGGCGGCCGAGCGCCCATTCATAGGGGCGGCGGAAGGGAGACTCTGCCCCCTCGTCGGTGCCGATGACGTAGCGATAGCGTCGACCGGTGGCGCTCTTGCGCGCGTGGAACCCGGGGACCATCAGCTCCATCGACTCGACCCAGCACTCCTTCACGAGGAGGGCGTTCATCGCCTTCCGGAGCGCGAATGGGGTCCACTTGGCGGGGGCGGAAAAACTCACTCCCAATCCCACAGCGTGGACCCCGGCGTCGGTGCGCCCCGCACCGTGGGCGACGATGCGCCGACCGCAGAGCCGCTCGAGGACCCGTTCGACCTCGGCCTGGACCGTCCGGCCCTTGGCCTGCCGCTGCCACCCCACGAAACCGGCGCCAGCGTAGTGCAACCGGGCAAGAAAGGTGCGGGTCATCGAGGACCGAAAAGTAGCCGGAACGAGGGGCCCGGGCAACTCTGCAAGTCGTTGTGTAGATTGGGGTAGCAGGACGTCTGCGCGGTTGCAACAAGTGCGAAGTGCGAGGTCCGAAGTGCGGGGATCTTGTAAGCACTGTGCCACCGCACACCCCGCACTTCGCACTTCGGACTTCGCACCCGTGACCCCACTACAGGTCGCCCTCAACAATCTGGTCCAAGGCCACCACCTGACCACCGAAGAAGCCGCGGCGGCCTTCGGCGTCGTCATGCGCGGCGAAGCCACCGCCGACCAGATCCGCGAGCTACTCGTGGGCCTCAAGTCCAAGGGGGAGACCGCCGACGAAATCGCCGGCGCGGCCGAGGCCCTGCGTGCCGCGATGATCCGGCTCCCGGTCACCCCGCACTTCGCACCTCGCACTTCGCACTCCCGCCCTCTGGTGGATACATGTGGTACAGGGGGCGGCACCGTCACCACCTTCAACATCTCCACCACCGCCGCGTTCGTCGCCGCGGGCGCCGGAGTTCCCATTGCCAAGCACGGGAATCGCTCCTTCACCTCCCGCTCCGGCAGCGCGGACGTGCTCGAAGCCCTCGGCGTTGATATCGCGCTCTCGCCCGAGCGTGCGGCCGAAGTGCTGGCTGATGTCGGTCTGGCCTTCCTCTTCGCGCCGAATTACCACCCTGCCATGCGCCATGTCGCGCCGGTCCGGAAGGAACTGAAGACCGCGACGATCATGAATCTCCTCGGTCCGCTCGCCAATCCCGCTGGCGTCACCCGCCAGGTGCTCGGCGTGTCGGACGCCGCGCGCGGCCCGCTGGTCGCAGAGGCGCTTGGGCGTCTGGGCGCGGTACACGCCTTGGTGGTCCATGCGGAAGTGGGGATGGACGAGATCTCGCCGGCGGGAGTGACGCATGTCTGGGAGCTCGGATCATCGCGCGCCGGTCACAGGTCACAGGTCACAGGTCACTCAGCCCCTGGTATCACCGAATGGGACTTGCGACCTGAGACTTTCGACCTGCGACACGATGACCTGGGTGCGTTGAAGGGTGGGGAACCAGCGGAGAACGCCGAGCGTCTCGAGCGGCTCCTCTCAGACGCGTCGACTGACCCCGCCGGCCGAGCCGCCGTCCTCCTCAACGCCGCGGCGGCGATTTACGTGAGCGGGCCGGCAATGGAATTCGGGGAGGCGGTGGAGTCGGCGAAAGAGGCGATGGAGCAGGGAAGGGCACTGCGGGTGCTGGAGGCATTGAAGAACAGCGCACGCAGGGCGTAGCACTCGGTGCAGGGAGCGGAGATTGCTCTTCGGGGGCTGACGCCCCTACTCGGCTCATCGGGGCTCACGCCCCGTCTACCAAGCGAATGGTGATCGAGGAATTATGCATTCCAGAGATCCAGGGCCCGTAAGGGCCCACGCCTGTCCTGAGCATGGCGAAGGAAGCCGAGCGCGGGCGTAAGCCCGCGAATCAATATTTCCGAAGCACCCCGACCACGACCCCCTGGATCAAGACATCCCGCTCCTGGAACCGCATCGGCTGCATCGCGGGGTTGGCGGGTTGGAGCCGGATCCATCCGCCGGTCTCGCGGTAGAAGCGCTTGACGGTCGCCTCGTTACCATTCACCAGGGCGATGACCATCTCGCCATTGTCAGCGGCCTGCTTCCCGTGGACCACCACGATGTCGCCGTCGACGATGTGGTCGTCGATCATCGAATCGCCCCGTACCTTGAGCCCGTAATTGGGCCCGCGCCGCGGCAGGATCTCGTCGGGGACCGCCACGACCTCGTCGTGCATCAGGGATTCGATCGGCATGCCGGCGGCGACGGAGCCGAGGAGGGGGATCTCGGTGGCCTTGGCGGTGCCGCGGGGCGGCGAGATCTCGATGGCGCGGCTCTCGTTGGGCGACCGCTTGATGTACCCCTTCCGCTCCAGGTTGCTCAGGTGCTCGTGCACCGTGGCCAAGGACTGGAACTCGAAATGCTCGGCGATCTCCTCGAAGCTCGGCGCATAGCGCTGGTCGCTGATGTAGCTGCGCAGGAACTCGAGCACTTCGCTCTGCCGGCGGGTGAGGGTCATACGGTACCTCCCAAGGAGCTTGGCTCCCGAATGGATGCCGAACAATAATACCGAAAGCTTCCCGAAACGCAAGATGCCAGCCATTCTCGACCAGATCCTCGCCTCCACCCGCGCCACCCTCCCCGCCCTCAAGGCGCGGGAAGCGGAGCTTGAGCGCGCGGTCCAGGAGACCCCACCGGGCCCCTCCTTCTGGGATGCACTCCGGCGGGGGGACTGGATGGCGGTGATCGCGGAAGTGAAGCGGCGCTCCCCCTCGGCTGGCACCATCCGCGCCGACCTGGACCCCGCCGGGCACGCGGAGTTGTATGTGAGCGCCGGGGCGCGGGCGATCTCGGTGCTCACCGAGGGTCCCCATTTCGGCGGGTCGATCTCGGACCTCGTGGCGGTCCGGAACCAGGTCTCGGCCCCGCTCCTCAGGAAGGATTTCATCCTCGACGAGCTTCAGCTGGTCGAGGCCCGGGGGGCCGGTGCCTCGGCGGCGCTCCTCATCGTGCGGATCCTCCCACCCCCGCGCCTGCGGGAGTTGCTCCGGTTCGGGCGGGGGCTTGGGCTCGACCTGCTGGTGGAGACCCACTCCCGCGCGGAGATCGATATCGCCCTTGGCGCCGGCGCCGAGATCATCGGGGTGAACAGCCGGGACCTGGACACCTTCGCGCTCGATCCCGTCAGGGCGTGGGAGCTGATCGGGACCCTCCCACGGGAGAGTATCGCCGTCGCCGAGAGCGCGATGCACACCCTCGCCGATGTGGAGCAGGCCGCCGCCGCGGGGGCCGACGCGGTCCTCATCGGCACCGCCCTGAGCGCCTCCGACGATCCCGCCCCCCTTCTCCGCCAACTGGGAGGGGTCGTACGCCGTGGCCGTTGAGGTGAAGATCTGCGGACTCCGCCGCCCGGCCGATGTGGCCGTAGCCGCAGAGGCGGGAGCTACGTACTTTGGAGTGGTGTACGCCGGTGGGCCTCGGCGGGTCTCCGATGCGGAGGCCCGGGAAGTGGTCGAGGCGGCGGCGGGTCGTCCGGTCCTCGCGGTGTGGGGGCTCCCGGACCGGGAAGCGATTCTCAAGTCGCGTGACGCCGGAGGGTTCCGGGGGGTGCAGCTCCACGGCGGGAGCGACCCCGAACTGGCCGCGGCGCTTCAGGCCGATGGATTGCTGGTGTGGCGGGTGCTCCGACTGGC
Organism: Gemmatimonadales bacterium; assembly: GCA_039917855.1. Lineage (GTDB taxonomy): Bacteria > Gemmatimonadota > Gemmatimonadetes > Gemmatimonadales > GWC2-71-9 > CAMLHU01. Next base: position 16,245 of record JBDSIR010000062.1, read on the forward strand.
GGGTGCTGCGGATCTGTCGCACCTGGACCACCTGCTGGAAGGCGCCGACGCGGTGCTCGTGGAGCCGCGAGTGCCTGGTGTGGAGGGCGGGGCGGGTGTGGCGCTCGATCTCGACCTCGCGAAACAAGCTCGCGACCGATTCGGAGCCACTCAGCACCCAGCACCCAGCACGCAGCACCGGGTGCGGAGCGCCCGATTCGTGCTCGCCGGCGGCCTCCGCCCCGATACCGTGCGACGCGCGGTGCAGAGCATCCGACCCGACATCGTGGACGTGAGTTCGGGGGTCGAACGTTCCCCCGGAGTGAAGGATCCCTTTCTCATTCGACGTTTCCTCGAAGAGGCCCTTGCCGATCTCCCTCCCCCTTGAGCGAGCGGTCGCCGGGCGATTCGGTCCCTACGGGGGCCGCTACGTCCCCGAGACCCTGATGGCGGCGCTCCACGAGCTCGCCACGCTCTACGATTCCGCGCGCGCCGACGCCGCCTTCTGGGCGGAGGTCGACGTGATCCTGCGCGAGTTCGTCGGGCGCCCCACGCCGATCACCGACGCGCCCCGCTTCGGTGCCGCCGCGGGGTGCCGGGTATTGCTCAAGCGGGAAGACCTCAACCACACAGGGGCCCACAAGATCAACAACACCGTCGGCCAGGTCCTCCTGGCCCGGCGGATGGGCAAGAAGCGCATCATCGCCGAGACCGGGGCGGGGCAGCACGGCGTGGCGACCGCCACCGTGTGCGCCCGCTTCGGGCTCGAGTGCGTCGTCTATATGGGCGCCGAGGATGTCGAACGTCAGGCGCTCAACGTCTACCGGATGAAGCTCCTCGGCGCCACGGTGGTGCCGGTCCTCTCCGGCACCCGCACGCTCAAGGACGCCACCAACGAAGCACTCCGCGACTGGGTCACCAACGTCGACACCACGCATTACATCATCGGTTCCGTCGTGGGACCCGATCCTTATCCGCGGATGGTGCGCGACCTCCAGTCCGTCATCGGTCGGGAGTCACGCGCCCAGGTCCTCACCCGTGAGGGCCGACTTCCCACGGCGGTGGTGGCCTGCGTCGGGGGCGGATCCAACGCGATGGGGATCTTCTCCGGCTTCCTCGACGACCTCGATGTCCGGCTGATCGGGGTCGAAGCTGCAGGTGAAGGGGTCGACTCCGGCCACCATAGCGCCACCCTGTCCGTCGGCGAACCCGGGGTGCTGCACGGCGCGCTGAGCTACCTCCTGCAGGACGCCGATGGGCAGGTGCTACCGGCACATTCCGTCTCCGCGGGGCTGGACTACCCCGGTGTCGGCCCCGAGCACAGCTGGCTCAAGGATGAAGGTCGGGTGCGCTACGAATCGGTCACCGATACCGAGGCGCTCGCGGGCTTCCAGCGCCTCGC
>JBDSIR010000063.1:0-61871 GCA_039917855.1 Gemmatimonadales bacterium
CCCACCGCGAGTGCGATGAGGATCACGCCGAACGCCGAGAGGATCGCCCCTTCGTCGAGCAGCTGGGTGAACGCCACCCCCTTGATCAGCACCCCGCGGAGCACATCGAGATAATACGTCAACGGCAAAATAGCGCCGAGGTACTGGGCCGCCTTCGGCATCGCCACCCGGGGGAACATGAACCCCGAGAGCAGGATATTCGGCAGCAAGTAGAAGAAGCCGAGCTGCACTGCCTGCGCCTGGGTCTTCACCAGAGTGGACAGGAGGAGCCCCACCCCCAGGCTCGCCAGCATGAATGGGAAGCTCAGCAGGTACAACCCGAGGAGCGACCCGCGGATCGGCACGTGGAAGACGAGGCGGCCGAGGAGCAGGACGACGGTGATCTGGATGTACCCGATCAGCAGGAAGGGGGCCAACTTGCCCAGCATGATGCTGGTGCGGCTGATCGGAGTGACCACCAGCTGCTCGAGCGTACCCCGCTCCCGTTCCCGCACGATCGACATCGAGGTGATGAGGACGAGGGTCATCGAGAGGAGCACGCCGATGATCCCGGGCACTATGAAAGTGCTGCTCCGGAGGTCGGGGTTGTACCAGGGACGCACCCGCACGTCGACGGGCAGGGCGCGCATCGTCGGCATCCGTTCGACCGCTTCCGCCTGTCCCGCAAGGGCCGCCCCACTCAGCGCGGCCGCTGACGCCATCGGGTCGGCGGCGTCGACGATCACCTGCGCATGCGCGGTGCGGCCCCGCAGGAGGTCGCGGGCGTAGTCGGGTGGGATCACGATGGCGGCGCGCGCCCGCCCGCTCTCCACCGCATTGCGCAGGGCGTCGCGGTCGGGGACGGTCCCCACCAGGTCGAAGTTCCCGGTGTGCACCATCCGGTCCACCAGCGCTCGGCTCTGTTGCGTCATCGATTCGTCGAGCACCACGGTCGGGAGGTGGCGCACGTCGGTCTGGATGGCGTAGCCGAACATGATCAGCTGGATCGCGGGGATCCCGGTCATCATCGCGAAGGTCAGCCGGTCGCGCCGGAGCTGGAGGAACTCCTTCCGGAGCATCGGCCAGACGTCCCAGGCGAACAAGCGGACCAGTGGCGACCGAAGGGGCCCCCAGGAGCGCGGAGCGCGACTCGGCCCCGAGGAAGTAGTGGGCAGGTGGGCCAGGAGTTTCCGAACGAAGTTCATACCAGCTCCCCGCTCTGGTGCTGCAGCTCGATGAACACATCCTCGAGGTTCGTCACGTTGAAGTGCGCCCGCACCCCGGCGGGCGTATCGTGCGCCAACAGCACCCCGCGGCCGATCACAGCGAGCCGCTCGCACCGCTCCGCCTCATCCATATAGTGGGTGGTGACGAGGATGGTGATCCCCGACCCCGAGAGAGCGTAGATCCGCTCCCAGAAGAGCTTTCGCGCTGCAGGGTCGACGCCGGCGGTCGGCTCGTCGAGGAAGAGGATCTCGGGGCGATGGGCGATGGCGCAGCCGAGGGCGACGCGCTGACGCCACCCGCCGGAGAGCTGGCCGGTGAACTGGTCCAGCCGCTTGGTAAGTCCCAGCTCCTCGGCCACCTCGGCCAGTCGGTCGCGCTGCGCGGCGCCCCGGAGCCCGTAGAGCGAGGAGTAGAACCAGAGATTCTCGCGCATGGTGAGGTCGTCGTAGAGCCCGAAGCGCTGGCTCATGTAGCCGATCTTCCGCCGCACCGCGTCGGGGTCCTTCACGACATCGACCCCCGCCACGGTCGCCGCACCGCTGGTGGGAGTCAGGAGGCCGCAGAGCATCCGTATCGTGGTGGTCTTGCCGGAGCCGTTGGCGCCGAGGAGGCAGAGCACCTCCCCCTTGGCGACGGTGAGGTCCAGCCCGTCGACCGCGACGAGGGTGCCGAACTCTTTGCGCAGTCCGTCGGTGCGGATCGCGAGGGAGTTGGGAGTCAGGAGTTCGGGGTTCGCTCCGAGGATCGTCGGCATACGGTTCACCCCTCCTAGCTCCCAACTCTGAACTTCACTGTCACCGGCACCCCCGGCTTCAACATCCCCGAGCCGTCGATGAACTCGATCTTCACCCCGAACAGCAGGTCGGCGCGCTCCCGTTCGGTGAGCGCCACCCGCGGGGTGTACTCCGCCTTGGTGGCGAGCGCGGCGATCCGCCCGTGGAAGACCGAATCAGGGAAGGCGTCGAGTCGCGCTTCGACGGTGTCACCGATCTGCAGGGTGGGGAGCACCCCCTGCCCGACGTAGACCCGCACCCACGGACGGGAAACGTCGCCGACACTGATCGCCGCGATCCCCGCGCCGAGGACCTCGCCCGGTTCGGCGGCGCGGACGAGCACGATGCCGGCCACCGGGGAGATGAGCACCAGGTCGCCGACACTCGCCTCCATCGCCGAGAGGCCGGCGCGCGCGCGCGCGAGGTCGGCGCGGGAAGCGGTGCGCCGTTCGGCGCGGGCCCCTTCGCGCACCAGCCGGAGTGCCTGCTCCAGCGAGGACCGCCGTGCTTCGGCCTCGGCGGAGCGCGCTTCCGCCTGGTCGAGCTGCTGCTTGGGGATGACGTTGTTGGCGGCGAGCGTCCGCGATCGCGCGAGGTCGGCGGCGGCGTTGGTGGCGATCGCGGTCGCGGCGGCGAGGTCCTGCTCCGCCTTGGCGATCTCCTCCGGGCGGGCACCGCGCTCCAGCTCCTGCACCTGCGCCTCGGCCGAGGCAACGCGGGCGCGGGCTTCGCTGACCTGGTCGCGGAGGCCGGCTTGGGTCAGGATCGCGACGGTGTCGCCGGGCTGGACGCGCTGGCCCTCTTCGACGAGGACCCGGACGACGCGGGCGGGGACCATCGGGGCGAGGTCGATGGTGGTGACCTCCAAGGAGCCGACCGCTTCGGGGGCGGTGGAGCGTCCGCACGCCACCAGGCCCACCACGGTGCAGAGAGCAGTGAACTGACGGATGCGGATGCGAATGCGCGTGAGCATGAGAGTTGGCTTCAAGCTTTCAGGGCGCGGAGGGCCCAGTCGGCGGCGTGGGCGGCGAAGGCGCGGGAGGTCTCGATGGGGACCGGACCTTCCTGCTGCATCAACGCCGCCACGAGGGGCTGGGCCAGGGTGAAGTAGGCGACCTGGGAGACGGTCGAGAGGACGGCAAATCGGGGATCGAGGTCGCGACGGAAGACTCCGCTCTTCTGGCCCGCGACGATCAGCTCGGCCAGGGGGCGGAAGGCCTTGACCACCACCGTGTGCATCGGGGTCTCGAGATGCACCGCGCCGTGATCGAAGAGTTCCCGGAGGACGAGACGGGCAAAGATCTTGTTGGCGAAGAAGCGCTCGGCCTGCGCCTGCACGAAGAGCCGCACCCCCTCCTCGGGGGAGGGGGCGTGGGTGAGGGAGGCGCCGATCTGCTGGGCCATCCGGCCGATCAACTGGGCCAGCACCTCGCGGTAGAGCCCCTCCTTGTCCTCGAAGTAGTAGTAGAGGAGGGCGGAGTTGACCTTGGCCTTGGCCGCGATCTCCTTGATCGTCGTCCCCGGGAATCCCTGGGCGGCGAAGAGCTCGGCGGCGGCAGCGAGGATCGCCTCGCGGGCGGCGGGATCGGTAGGGGTCGGAAGTGTCACAGTGCCTTAATTAATCGTTTAGTTAACTAGAGTCAAGAGCAGAGAGTTGAGAGTTCAGAGGAGGGGGTCGGGATCGGACCTTGGTGGGGTGGTGACGGGGTGGGGGACGACTAGATTCTTCCCCGACAGGTCCTGAGCGCCTTTTGCGCCTCTCGCGCCTGTGGACTTCAGTAGGGGCGTTAGCTCAGCTGGGAGAGCACCTGCTTTGCAAGCAGGGGGTCACCGGTTCGATCCCGGTACGCTCCATTCGACGTGCTGCGTTCTGCGTACTGCGTGCTGCGGGAACGTTCCGCGTGTCGCACGCCTGTCTGCCGTTCCTCCCATCTCCTACAACACACCTGGCACAAGGGGCTCTCCCATGAGCGACCTCTCCCGCCGCGACTTCCTCCACGCCACCGCCGTCGGTGTCGTGGCATCCGCTGCCCTACCCGGAATAGCCAGGAGCCAGCAGCCAGTAGCCGCTGTTACCTCCGCCCATCCGCCCGCGGCGGCGCGGGGGCGTGCCGCCCTCGGTGCCTTCGAACTCGACGAGGCCACCCTCGCGGACCTCCAGGCCGGCTTCGCCTCCGGGCGTTGGACGTCGCGCCAAGTCACCCAGCTCTACCTCGATCGCATCGGGGCGATGGATCGCCAGGGCCCGACCCTTCGCGCGATGCTCGACCTCAATCCGGATGCGTACGCGGACGCCGATGCGAAGGACGCCGAGCGTCGTGCCGGCGGGATGCCGCGCGGTCCGCTCCACGGGATCCCGGTCGTCATCAAGGACAACATCGACACCCACGACAAGATGACCACGACTGCCGGGTCGCTGGCGCTCGAAGGGAGCATCGCCCCGCGTGACTCCACGGTCGCCGCCCGGCTCCGCGCCGCGGGGGCCATCATCATCGGCAAGACCAACCTCAGCGAATGGGCCAACTTCCGCGGCGACCACAGCTCGAGCGGCTGGTCGAGTCGCGGAGGACAATGCAACAACCCCTACGTGCTCGACCGGAATCCGTGTGGCTCGAGCTCGGGCACCGGGGCGGCCATCGCGGCCAACTTCGCCGCGGTCGGCATCGGTACCGAGACCGACGGGTCGATCGTCTGCCCCGCCAACAACTGCGGCCTGGTCGGCGTGAAGCCGACGATCGGGATGGTGAGCCGAGCGGGGATCATCCCGATCAGCGCCAGTCAGGATACCGCGGGCCCGATGACGCGCACGGTGACCGATGCGGCACTCCTCCTCGCCGCCATCCAGGGTGCCGACCCGCGCGATCCGAGCACGCCGGTGGCGCGGGGAGCCGGCCTCGCGGCCACCGCCTCGTATCTCCGGACCGACGCGCTCCGCGGCGCCCGGGTCGGTGTCGTCCGCAAGAGCCTCACCGGCTATCACCCCGGCACCGACGCCGCGTTCGAGGAGGCGCTTCGCGCTCTTCAGGCGCTCGGGGCCGTCATCGTCGATCCGGCGGACATCCCCCACATCGACGACTATGGCAAGGATGAAGGGACGGTGCTGCATTACGAGTTCAAGGCGGGGATCGCGGCCTACCTTGCGGCCCTGGGGCCGGCGTCGCGGATGAAGACGCTCGAAGACCTGATCCGGTTCAATGAAGAGAACAAGGCGAGAGTGATGCCCTGGTTCGCTCAGGAGACCTTCCTCAAATCGCAGGCGTGCGGCCCCTTGACCGACAAGAAGTACCTCGATGCGCGGGCCCGCTGCGTGCGCCTTTCACGGCGCGATGGCTTCGACGCGGTGATGGCGAAGTTCCGTCTCGACGTCCTCGTGGCGCCGACCGGTGGTCCCGCCTGGACCACCGACCTCCTCACCGGCGATCATTTCGGCGGGTCGAGCTCCACTCCCTGCGCGGTGGCCGGATACCCCCACGTCACCGTCCCGATGGGATGGCTGCGCGAACTCCCGGTGGGCCTCAGCTTCCTGGCCGGGCCGTGGACCGAGTCGAAGCTCCTCGGCTACGCCTACGCCTATGAACAGGCGACCAAACAGCGCCGAGCGCCGAAGTTCCTCCCCGTGCTCAGTCCCGACGCCTGATGTCGGATGATCTCCTGGTCGCGCTCGACGCCCTCGCGCTCTTGCCGCTGCTGGGGAGCGGAAGTCGTCGGGCGGTCGGGTGGTCCACCGTCGGCGCCTTCCTCATCCTCCTCGGCGTGGCGAGCGCGCTGCCCGACTGGGCCGATCTCGCCAGCGCACCCGACACGTTCCTGGCGGTGACCGCAGGGTTCGTCTGGGTCGGCGCCGGCTGCATCGGATTCGGGGCCTGGGCCGCGTCTCGCAAAGGAGAGTCCCTCTCGCTTTCGCGGCTGGGTCCGGTGGCAGTGAACCTCGGCATCACCGCCGCCGCGCTGGTGCTGCTGTTCGTGCTCCACCGCGCGTGGCCTCTGCTGGGGGCGGGGAGCTGGCGCGGCGTCGTCGCTGCCTTGGGGCTCGCCGGCACAGGGGTCGTGGTCGGCACGGTGTTGCCCATGACGCGGGTCGCTCGCCTGCTCGAGTGGCTCGATGAGCGGTGGCTCGCGCGCCGGTACGAGATGGCCCCGTGCCTCGAGGTGCGTGCCCGCCGGATCGCGTGGGGCATCGTGTTCGTGGGGATGGGGGGTGTGCTCCTCAGCGGACACCTCCTGGTCTCGGTCGCCGCGGCGCTCACCGTCGTGGTGGGGGTGCATCGTCTGGCGCGGGAAGGAGGGCGGGCACCGGGCATCCCGATCCAGCCCATCGTGGTGGGATCCTCGCTGCTCGCGTTCACCTGGTTGGTCGTGACCATCGCGGGGCCAGATATCCCGCTTAGTTCTCCCGGGATACTCGACGCCCCCTTCAGCGACAGGGCGGAAGCGCTCCTCGCGCTCTTGCTCGGGCTGGCCGCGTGGGCGCTGCTCGGGCTCTGGCCATTCCACGGGGCGGGGCCGGGGAGCGCGCTGGCGCTGGTCGGTGGCGCTCTGCTGATCCGGTGGGGAATGGGACTGATCCCCAACGGCATGGTGCACGCCGCGCCACTCTTCGGTCTCATCGCCCTGTTCGCGACGATCCACGCGGCGGCCACCGGCCGAGCAGGTGAATACGCTGCCGCCGTCGGCGTCCTTGCGGTGACCACGGGGCAGCAGGGGACCTGGGGGCTCTTCGCGCTCGCGTCGATCCTGGCCGCCATGCGGTTGCTCGACTTCAAGCCGCCGGTGCCGGGGCTCGACCGGCGGCAGCTCGGCGGCGTCGCCATGATCCCGGCGCTCGCCGCGGTGCTGCCGTCGGCGCTCCGATTTGAGACCGGCTTCACGGCGATCGCGGTGCTGGCCGGGGTGGCGCTGTTCCGGCCCAGCAAGTAGGGGTCATTCACCACGGAGGAGCGGAGGGACACGGAGAGGCACGGAGGGAGAAATGTGTGGTCGCACTTGGGGAGCTCCGCCCGAGCGCCCACAATGATCGCAGTTCTCCGTGGGTCTCCGTGGCCCTCCGCTCCTCCGTGGTGAACATCGCCGGTTGACTCACGTCGGAGCCTGTCCTGAGCGGAGCGAAGGATGGTGCGCATCTCCTCTTGGTGACCTGGGTCGCCCTTCCAACCGGAGGATGGGGGGAAAACCCTATGAAAAGGGTTCCATAGCTCACTTGTGCTATTTACAAGGGTCTTGATAACCGTTACGCTGGAAGTACCCCCGAGGTGGCCGAAATTCGTTCAGGCCACCAGGGGGTATTCCGTTGTGGATTGGACTCCCCGGCCTGGAGTCGAGGTGCCCTCCGTGAAAGACCTGAGTGCCGCGGCAAAAATGAACGCCCCATCACTTCGCGACTGGTCTGCGGTGTGTGGGGCGCTCTTGGGTCTGTTGGGAGCCAGCGTGCTCCTCGGCTGGGCCGCCGGCGTGCCGTGGTTGACGGGTTACTGGGGCGGATCCTCACCGATGAATCCCTCCGCCGCTCTCGTATTCATCGGGGCGGCGATCGTGTTGTGGCTCAGGGCCACCAGTGGTCACCGCGCGGCAGCGGTCAGGAGCGCGGATCTGCTGTCGGTGCTGATCCTCCTCGTCGGGTTGCTCAAGGTGCTGCAATTGGTCGGCGTGCCGGTGCTCCCGGTAGACCAACTGATCCAATTGGCCGAAGATCCATTGCGTCCGCTCGGCGGCCCGACGGCGATGGCGCTGGGGACCGCGCTGGGGTTGCTGTTCGGAGGGCTGGGGCTCTTCCTGCTCGACAAGCCCCGGCTACGGGGGACCTCCTCCCTGATCGGCGCGGCGCTGACGGCGGGCGTGCTGGTCTTTTCGATCGGGGAACTGCTGGGCTCCGCGGGCGGGCTCGCCCTATCGGCGTCGGCACCGATCGCCCGCTCGACCGCCGCGGCGCTCCTGCTGCTGGGGCTCGCGCTCACCCTGGCCCGCCCGGACGAAGGGATCGTTGGTGCGTTCCGGCGCAACGAACTCTCCATTCGCCGCACCCTGTTCTTCAGCTTCGGGCTGACCGCACTCGTCCTTGGGGTCGTCGTCGCCACGACGGGGTACAGCAGTGTGGCGGGGTGGCGCGCCACTGAAACGCGCCGGGCGGGCAGTACGGCCCGGAGGGAACTCAGCGGTCTTCTGGTGAGCCTGCTCTCCATGGAGAGCGGGCAGCGCGGATTCCTGCTGTCGGGGGATACCCTGTTCCTCGACCCGTACCGGACAGGCGCGGCCTCGGTCGATCAGCACCTGGCCGTATTGGCGACCATCGGATGGGGATCGGCCGCGGCCGATCCACTGACTCCCTTGCTTCGAGGTCTGGTCGGAAGGAAGGTGGCCCTGATGGCCGACCTGGTCGAGCGGCGGCGGACCGGCGGCACTGCCAAGTTCCTCCCGCAGTTCATGACGGGGCATGGCAAAGCGGTGATGGACAGCATCCGCGTCGTGGTGACCGCCCTGGACGACATCGAGATCATGCGTACCGACCAGGCCGACGAGCAGTTGCGAGTGGCGATGCGCCGGGCCCTGGGATTCGGCGGCGGCGCTGCCCTGCTGATGGTCCTCTTCCTGGCCTTCACGTCGACGGCCATTTCTCGCGGGCTCGCGGCCACGGAGGCGGCCCGGGATCACATCGAGGAGCTCAACGTTAAGCTCGAGGGAAAGATGCAGGACGTCGAGACGCAATCGGTCGAGATGGCGGCCTTCAGCTACTCAGTCTCCCACGACCTCCGGGCTCCGCTCCGCGCCATCGACGGATTTTCCCGGCTGCTGGTGAATGAACATGCGGCGCAGCTCTCGCCGGAGGCCCACCGACTGCTCGGCGTCATTCGAGATCGGGCCCAGCGGATGGCGCGGCTCATCGATGAGCTCCTGATGCTCGCGCAGGTGACCCGCCGCGAGCCTAAATTCGAGCGGGTGGACCAGGACGCGCTCGTTCGGGAGGTGGTCGGGGAGCTGCGCGAGACCCCGGCGGGCCAGCGGGTCGAGTTCGACGTGGGGCGCCTGCCCGAGTCCACCGGTGATGTGGGGCTGTTGCGGCAGGTCTGGAGCAACCTGTTGGGCAACGCGGTCAAGTACAGCGCGCGGGTCGAGACGCCCCGGGTGGCGGTCTCCGGCGCCACAGAGCCTTCGGGCGAGCTGGTCTATCGGATCGTGGACAACGGCGTCGGGTTCGACATGGCACACGTGGACAAGCTCTTCGGGGTGTTCCAGCGCCTGCACGCGCCCAGCGAGTTCGAGGGCACGGGGGTCGGTCTCGCCACCGTGCAACGGGTGATCCGGCGCCACGGTGGACGGGTCTGGGCCACCGGATCCCCCGGTCGCGGGGCGGAGTTCTGTTTCACCCTTCCAGCGCGGGAGTGAACATGGCAGGCAAGACCACCGACGTGGAGATCCTCCTCGTCGAAGACGATGATGCAGACCTGGAGCTCACCCTCCACGCCCTGAAGCAGCACCGCCTGGCCAACCGCATCCATGTGGCGCGCGATGGGGAGGAGGCGCTCCGCTTCTTCGAAAATGGCGGCCGGGTGGAACGGCTCGTCCTGCTCGACTTGAAGCTGCCCAAGGTGTCGGGGCTGCAGGTGCTCGAGCGGCTCCGGGCCGATGAGCGCTACCGGACCCTCCCCATCGTGGTACTCACGTCGTCCCGTGAGGAGCCCGACATCGAGCGATGCTATGCGCTCGGGGTCAACAGCTACATTGTCAAGCCGGTGGAGTTCGAGAAGTTCAGCGAGGCGGTCGGCAAGGTGGGACTGTACTGGCTGCTGATCAACGAGGCGCCCCACAGGGCCCAGGAGTAGCACGTGCACGTATTGCATCTCGAGGACGATCCCGTCGATGCGGAGCTGATCCAGCGCGCGCTCGCCGCATATGACAAGACGGTCAAGGTCACGTTGGTGGACCACCGGTCCGCCTTCGAGACCGCCCTCCAGGAGGGCGGGGTCGATATCATCCTGTCGGATCACAACGTACCGCTCTTCGGTGGGTCCGATGCACTGGCGGTCTCCCGGATCATTGCGCCGGAAACACCCTTCATCCTCGTCACCGGATCGGTGAATGAGGAGGCCGCGGTAGGGTACATGAAGGCCGGGGCGTGGGACTACATCCTGAAGGATCGGCTGGGTCGATTGCACCTGGCCATCGAGGAGGCGATCGCCCGAGCCCGGCAGGAGCGGGCGCTTTCCAACCAGGAGCTTTTCCTCCGCACCATCATCGATGCCGCTCCGGGGCCGATCTTCGTGAAGGCCCGGGGAGGAAAATACCTCCTGGTCAACCGGGCATTGGCGGAGCTCTACGGAGTGTCGCCCGCGGAGTTGATCGGCCGGACCGACGCGGACCTCCACAACGTCCCAACGGAGGTCAGCGCCTTCCATGAAGGCGATGAGCAGGTCTTTCAGCACGTGGCGCCCCACCGCGTGCCGGAAATGCCGTTCACACCCCGCGGTGGCGGCGGGATCCGGTGGTTCGACGTCACCAAGATCCCGTTGCGGATCCCGGGTGAGGAAGAACTGCGCCTGCTCGGGATGTCGACCGACGTCACCGCGCGGAGGATCATGGAACAGCAGCTCGGCCAGGCCCAGAAGCTGGAGACGATCGGTCAGCTGGCCAGCGGCGTCGCCCACGATTTCAACAATGCCCTGACGGCCATCCTCGCCAGCGCCGACTTCCTGCTGACCGATCTGCCGGCGGGAGATGCCAGTCGTGAGGATGCCGAGGTGATCCGTGCGGCCGCCGTTCACGCCGCCTCCCTGACCAGGCAGCTGCACTCGTTCAGCCGGAAACAAGTGGTCCAGCCGCAGCTCCTCGACTTGAATAAGGTGATCAAGGCGATTGACGGCATCCTCCGCCGGCTCCTGACCGAGGGGTACGATCTCCAAAGCGTCCCGTCGGCCGCGCCGCTGGTGGTCAACGCCGATCCCGGGCAGATCGAGCAGGTCATCCTCAATGTCGTCGTCAACGCCCGCGATGCGATGCCGGAGGGAGGGCGCATCGTGGTCCAGGCGCGGGAAGTGATCCTCACGGATCCACTTCCGACCTGGGCCGAGGGGCTGGTGCCCGGCCCCCACGCCGCGCTTTCGGTGACGGACACCGGCACCGGTATGAGCCCGGAGGTGATGGCACGGGTGTTCGAGCCCTTCTTCACCACCAAGCTTCCGGGGAAGGGGACCGGGCTCGGCCTCGCCACCGTGCGGGGCGTTGCGCGCGCGAGCGGCGGCGCGATCGACATCGTGTCGGCCCAGGGCCAAGGCACGACGGTGACCTTCTACCTGCCGGCCCTGCCTCTCCCAGCCTTCAAGGCCCGCACTTCGGACCCGGCGGGAAAGCCGCCCCAGGGCTCGGAGACGATCCTCTTGGTCGAGGACGCCGCGGATATCCGCGGCCTCGCCACCCGGATGCTGGCCAGTGCCGGCTACCGAGTCCTTGCCGCGGAAGGCGGCGCGGCGGCCGAGGCCTTGGCGGTCGCGGAGCCGGGGACACTGCACCTGCTGGTGACCGACATCCTGATGCCGGGACGCTCCGGACCGGAGGTGGCGCGGCTGGTGCGGGCGTTGCACCCCGAGGTGCGGATCCTCTACATCTCGGGCCATCCAGGAGAAGGGCCGATCGTGGATGAGATCCTGCAGGGACGGGTGCACTTCCTTCCCAAGCCGTTCTCCAAGCTGGATCTGCTGCTGAAGGTCCGCGAGGTGCTCGACGGACCGTTCGCTCCGGGCTGATCGGGCGCTTGCGTGGGTGGCGCTCTTCCGACCCGGCGAGTAGAGGTCATTCACCACGGAGCGTCGGAGGTACACGGAGAGTCACGGAGGGAGAAATGTGTGGTCGCACTTGGGGAGCTCCGCCCGAGCGACCACAACAATTGCAGTTCTCCGTGAGTCTCCGTGCGCCTCCGATCCTCCGTGGTGAATGATCCTAGTTGACCCACGCGGGAGCCGCTGCGCGGGTGGCGCTCTTCCGACCCGGCGAGCAGAGGTCGTTCACCACGGAGTATCGGAGGTACACGGAGCCGCACGGAGGTGATCATTGTGTCCCGACGGGGAGCTCCGCCTGGGACCACCAGTATCCTTCTCCGTGACTCTCCGTGAACCTCCGATACTCCGTGGTGAATGACCCTGGTTGACCCACGCGGGAGCCGCTCTCATATTCCGAGTCCGAAAACCGAGTATCTCTGTCGCACATCTTCCGGAGCCTCGCATGGCCTTCACGCTTCCTCCGCTCCCCTACGCACCTGACGCGCTCGAGCCGCACATCGATGCGCAGACGATGCAGATCCACCATGGCAAGCATCACAACGCCTACGTCACCAATCTCAACGCCGCGCTCGAGCCCCACGCCGCCCTGCAGTCGAAGAGCATCGAGGCGTTGATCGCCGACCTGAACGCCGTTCCCGAAGCGATCCGCACTGCCGTCCGCAACAACGGCGGCGGGCACTACAACCACACGCTGTTCTGGGATCTGATGATCCCGGGGGGCGCCAAGGAGCCGGCCGGCGCATTGGCCGCGGCGATCACCAAGGCATTCGGCGGGATGGCGCCGTTCAAGGAGCAGTTCCAGAAGGCGGGGGCGACCCGCTTCGGATCGGGGTGGGCCTGGCTGGTCCGGGGCAAGGATGGCGCCCTCGCCATCGAGAGCTCTCCGAACCAGGACTGCCCCCTGATGGACGGGAAGTTCCCGGTGATGGGGTGCGATGTCTGGGAGCACGCGTACTACCTCAAGTACCAGAACCGCCGCCCCGACTACATGGCGGCGTGGTGGAACGTGCTCAACTGGGACACGGTGGCGAAGCGCTTCGCGGCAAAGTGAGCGGTGAGCGGTGAGAGGTGAGCGGGCCATCTCAGGAGATCTCTCCGGGTGGGCCCGCTCACCGCTTACCGCTCACTGGTCACCCCACAAGCTTCACGGAAGAGGGATCATGCCCGTCACCGTCTCCCTGCTCCCGACCGGGAGCACCGCGCCCGACTTCACCCTGCCTTCCACCTCGGGCGAGAAGGTCACCCTCTCGAGCTTTCGCGGGAAGAAGAATGTCCTGCTCGCCTTCTTCCCCTTCGCGTTCACCCGCACCTGCACCGCGGAGCTCTGTGACCTCTCGACCGACTACTCCCGATTTGCCTCGGCGGAGACCGTGGTGCTCCCCATCAGCTGCGATTTCGTCCCGGCCCTCAGGGCGTACAAGGCGAAGGAGCAGATGACAGTGGACCTCCTTGGCGACGTCCGGCGCGACGTGTCGCGGGCGTACGGCGTGCTCCTCGAAGAACCGTTCGCGTCCGCCCGCGCCTACATCCTGATCGACAAGACGGGCACCATCCGCTGGCAGTTCGCCGAGGTCGAGCTGGGCCACAAGCGGAGCAACGGCGAACTGCTCGCGGAGCTCGCCAAGCTGGGCTAGTGCTCGAAGCCTATCCGCTCGAACCGCCTCCGCCCCTCCCTCCGCTCGACGAGCGGTGGGAGGATCCTGGTTTCATGCTCGGATCGGGGCGTCGGGCCGGGTGGGGCGACGAGTGCGTCTGGTTCGGTGAGCTTCCGGTGCTGGAGCACCTCCGGGTGCTGGGTCCGCTCGAACTCCAGGACCGTCGCATCGTGGCGCTCGAGGAGCCGCTCTTCATCTGGGAGGTCGAGGCCGCCGGGGAGGTCCAGTTGATCTGCGACGTCGACCTCCGGGCCGAGCGGGTGCGCTACGAGCGCGCCAGCGACGGATCGCGGCTCTGGCTCGGGGGGGAGTGGCCCACCGACGAACTGCTGGTCTCCTGCTACGGTGGCGTGGTCGAAGTGACGGAGGAGGGATCGACGATCCAGCTGCGGGCCCGGGGGATCGGGCGCGTCCGGCTGGTGGTGGTCGCGGCGCGGGACGAGGGCGATCGCGACCGCACCGTGCGGGCGCTGACCCGGAAAGGGGTCGCCGGGGTGGTGGCCCAGTACGTCCGGCACCTCGAAATGGTCGAGGCGCTGGGTGCGAAGCTCACCACCCCCGACCTCGAGTTGAACGACCAGTTCGCCTTCGACAAGCGCGACCTCGACGGGACGCTGCGCGAATGGCCCGACGGTCACCGCGGCCTCCTCGAACCGCTGGAACACGGCTTCGCCCTGCTGGCCCTGGGCCTCCGGGAAGCCGTGCGCGACACGTTGCGCGGCCCGCTCGATGATCCCGAGGTGCTCCGGCTCTTCGCGGCGTATGCGGTCTGGGCCGGGACCGATGATTTCGTGCGCCGACATTGGCCGCGGGTGACCCAGGCGCTGCGCGAAGCCGACCCCGGCCCTGAACGGGGGGACTTCCTGGCCGAGGAGGATCCCCCTGTGCCGATCGACGAGTATCTGGATGCCGCCGCCGAACTGATCCCGGTGGCGGAGGCCCTCGGTGATCACGCGGCCGCGGCGATGCTCGAAGGGATGATCGCCGGTGTTGCGGTCGATCCGGTGTCGGGTCCGTGGCTCTGGCCCGACCCGGTGATGAAGCTCTGGGGGATCACGCCCGGCGCCCTGGAAGGCACGGTCACGCTGGCCCCTCAGCTTCCGGATGCTTGGCCCGAGATGACGCTCGAGCGACTCCGGATCGGTTCCACCTCGCTCGATGTACGGGTGCGACGTCGTCCCGGCGGGCTCGCCGTGAAATGTCGCGTGACCCGCGGTCCGCCGATCGTGGTCCAGCTCGCCCCCGAGCTCCCATTCCAGCCGACCGGCATCCTGCTGGACGGAGAGCAGCTGGCGGGGCCCACCGTCCGTTTCACCGTCGAGAGCGAGGCCGAAGCGGTCTGGATCCGGTGATCCCGCGGGGCTCCCGGCGCTATACTTCGGCAACCCTTCCACCTCGATCCCGTGCCCCTCATTCGCTCGTTCGTCGCGGTCGTGCTCTGTGCGTTGACCGCCTGCCGCATCGAGACCTGCCCTCCCGCCGAGGTGGCGCGGATGCAGACCACGGTCCAGGCTGCGGTGGCGGAGCACTATCGGGCCCGGAACGCGCTGGCGGGTGATTCGATCGAGTTGAGCGTGACCCGCCGGCAGATCGACGCGCATCGCGACCTCGCCTCGGTGTGGATCACCCTCCGGGAGCGTCGGGCGGTCTCCAGGGACAGCGTGCGTGACACCACGCGCTCCGAGCACCTGCTGCTGCGTCGCACGGGCGCCGGGTGGATCGTCCTGTCGGCCGCGACGGTGAGCGCTCCCTGACAGCGGGACCGCGGCACTGGCCGCGACAGACCCTGCGCGGTGGCCTGGTGCTGGTCGCCGCACTGGCGCTGGGCGCCGTCTGGCGCGAGGCGGCCAGGGCCCGTGCGGCCTCCGTGGCGGAAGCGGATCGCCGCGCCGCCGTGCTCGTCGCCGAGTATCTCAGCGCGGTGGCGTCGCCGGGAAGCCCCGGGCGGACGGGTGCCGATGCCAGGCTCCTGTCGGCGGCGGGAGCCTTGGTCAGTGCGAGCTTCTGGAGCGGCGGCGCCCAAGTCTGGCTCGACCGGACTCCCCTTTTGCTCGGTGACACGAGCGGCACAGGCGCCGCCGTCGCACCGCTCGTCAATCCTGACGGTGCGCTCCGCGGGGCTGTGGCGGTGTGGCGCAGTGTGCCGACCGCGGGCGAGGAGGCCCTGGTTGCCGTGAGCGGCACACTCGCCCTCGCGGCCATCATCGCGGCCACTCTGGTCGGCGCCTACACCCAGCGGCCACGAGAGCGGGGGGTCCTCACCGGGGTCACCCTGGCGGTGGTGGCCGTGGGCATCGCAGGGCAGGTGGGGGCGATCGTCTCGGCTGACCGGGCGGCGACCGACGCCGGTCTCCTCCGCACCCGGCGGGTGCTCGAGATCGCCGCCGTCGGTGCCCGGGTGCCACCGCGGACCGTCACCCGCCTCGCGCCGGGGCTCCAGGTCACGCCGGTCCGTGCCGCGGTGGTGGTGCGCGATTCGGGGGTGACGCGTGATACCAGCGGGGCCTGGGTCGTCGCGTTGGCGTCGCGTGGCCAGGCGTGGCGGCTGGTCGATCCGGGGTCGGCGCGGGCCAAGGGCCCGATCCGCTCACGGATCGTGCTGTTCGGGCTGGTGGCGCTCCTCGCCACCTTCGCGGCGGCGGCGCTCCCGGCAGGCGAAGGTTACCTTACGGCATCCCGGCCCGACCCCCGACCTTTCGCGTGACCACGACGCCCATCACTCCGATCCCCGGCCCGACCCTCCTCGGCGCCGTCGCGAAGCTGCTCTCGGCCGGCCATAGCCCCGAGGAGACGCTGACCGGCGTGGCCGACCTGCTCTATCGTGGCCTGCCGGCGCAGGAGGTCGCGGTCTGGCTGCGTGAACCGACCGCCACGGAATACCGCGCCATCGTCTCTCCCCCCAGCGACCGCAACCCCGGGCGTCGGACCTCGAGCGCTCTCCAGGCGTTGCTCGACGACCGCGAGCCCTCGACCTACCGCTTCAACCTGGTGCACGAAGGGGAACGGCTGGGGATGCTGGAGGCGCGGACACTGGAGGTGCTCTCGGCGGAGCGCCTCGAGGTCTTCGAGATCGCGGCCGACATCCTTGCGCCGTACCTGGCGTCGATCGAGTTGTCGGAGGACCTGGCACAGGAGGTGGCGCTCCGGGCCCGTGAGATCGAGGAGCAGCGCAGCTTCATCGCGCAGGTCATCGACTCCCTCCCGCTCGGCCTCTACGTGGTCGACCGCGACTATCGCGTCACGCTGTGGAACCGGATGCGTGAGATGGGCAACCAGGGCCTGCCGCGTGAAGAGGCGATGGGCCGGACGGTGTTCGATGTGCTGAGCCGCCAGGATCCGGCGGTGCTCCGTTCGGAGTTCGACAGCGTGTTCCAGGCGGGGCGCACGCTGCAGGTGGAGCTCGAGGCGCAGACCGGAGGGGAGCTGCGATCGTACCGCATCTCCAAGATCCCGATGCGCGACGGGCGGGGCGCGGTGAGCCACGTCATCACCATCGGCGAGGACCTGACCGACTGGCGGGCCGCGCAGACCCGCATCCTGCAGTCGGAGAAGCTGGCCGCAGTGGGCCAGCTCGCCGCCGGGGTGATGCACGAGATCAACAACCCGCTCGCCACCATCGGCGCCTGCGTCGAAGCGCTGAGCGGGCGGCTCGCCGACCGGGGCGAGATGCCGGTGGCGCAAGCGCGCGAATACCTCGAGATCATCGACAAGGAAGTGCAGCGCTGCACCGAGATCGTCGACGGGCTGCTCGACTTCTCGCGGCCCAAGGCCACCACCCGGCGCCCCGTGAACCTCTCGTCGGTGGTGGAGGACGTGCTCTTCCTCCTCAAGCACCACCAGCGATTCAAGCGGATGACGGTCCAGCGCGAGCTCGCCGTCGACCTTCCGGACATCGCCGCCAACCAGGAACAGCTGGTGCAGGTGTTCATGGCGCTGCTGCTCAACGCCGTCGACGCGATGGAGGGGAAAGGCGGGGTCATCGGGGTCCGCACCTCGCGCAACCCCGACCGGGCCGACGAGGTGATGGCGGAGGTCCGCGACAGCGGCCAGGGGATGGCGGAGGCGGAGCTGTCCAAGATCTTCGAACCGTTCTATACCACGAAGGCGCCGGGCCGCGGGACCGGACTGGGGCTGTCGATCTGTTACGGCATCGTGCAGCAACATCGCGGCCGCATCGCGGTGGACAGCGTGCCGGGGCAGGGGTCCACCTTCCGCGTCTACCTCCCCATCGACCCCGCGCCGCGCCCGTGAAGGTCCTGGTCATCGAGGACGACCGCACGGTCGGTCAGTACGTGAAGCACGGGCTGGAGGAGCAGCGGTTCACCGCCGATCTCGTCGATGAGGGGCTGGAAGGGCTCCGGGTCGCCTCGACCGGGCACTATGACGTCATCGTGCTGGACCTGCGGCTGCCGGGCATGACGGGACTCGAGATCGTGCGGACCCTCCGAGACCGCGGCGTCACCACGCCGGTCCTGATGCTCACCGCCCAGGACTCGGTCGAGTTCAAGGTGGCCGGCCTCCGCGCCGGGGCCGATGACTACGTCACCAAGCCGTTCTCGTTCGAGGAGCTGCTGGCGCGGGTCGAGGCGCTGTCGCGCCGCCCCCGCGAGGTCGCGCCCCCCGTGCTTTCGCTCGACGACCTGACGCTCGACGTCGGCGCCCGTGAGGTGCGTCGCGGTGGCCAGCTCCTTGACCTGACGCCCAAGGAGTATCTCGTCCTCGAGTACCTGATGCGGCACCCGGGCCGGGTGATGAGCCGGACCCTCATCACCGAGTACGCCTGGGATTATCACTTCGACCCCGGCACCAACATCGTGGACGTCGTGATCAACCGGCTCCGCAAGAAGGTCGACGTGGGGACGGCGAAGAAGCTGATCCACACGGTGCGGGGGGTGGGATATGTAGTTAAGAGTTGAGAGTCTAGAGTCGGAACGGTGCCATGGTGGGAGCGACTCTAAACTCGGGACTCTAGACTCTCGACTCTCCCGGCCCCATACTTAATCCCTTCCCGGGGTCATCCGCCTCCCGGGTATCGTCGATCCCCACGCCCCGAGCCCCAAGCCTCCCCGATGAACACCCTGCGCGACAAACTCGCCTTCTGGTACGCCATCGCCCTCGCGGTCGCGATCTTCGCGCTTGGCGCCGGGCTCTATTTCGACCGGAAGCAGTCGATCCCCGCCGAGCTCGACAAGCGGCTGGTCGAGGAGCTGAGCTTCGCGCGGAACTGGCTCACGGAGTCCCAGCGGATCCTCGGGCGGGTCACCTCGCGGGGCGCCATCTCGAGCGATTCACTGCCGACGCTCTCGAGCGACGTCTCGGCGTATTTCGAGGGCTTCCGCGACTACCTCGTGGTGGCGGGACGGAACGACCGGATCTTGTATGCCTCCGAGGCGGTGCGGGCGCTCAGCTCGAGCGAGCTCGACGTACTGACCTCCCCGCTCCGGGCCCATCCCGGGAACGAGACGGGCAGCTCGATCTCGATCGGCAGGAGCCGGCAGGGGATGCGCTACCGTGTCGCACCGATCACCGATGCCGGCGGTGAGGTCACCGCGATCCTCGTGGCCACCGAGGCAGACAACGTCGAATACGGTCCCGACGACCTCCTCAGTTCGCTGCTGGTGCTCGGGCCCCTCTTCCTGGTCCTCGCCAGCGGGCTGGGGTGGCTGCTCGCGGGCCGCGCGCTCCAGCCGCTCGAACCAATGCTCGACGAGATCGAGGCGATCACCGGCGGTACCGACCTCCATCGCCGCCTCGCCGTCCCGTTCTCGCAGGACGAGTTGCACCGGCTGGCCGTCTCGACCAACAACATGCTCGAGCGGCTGGAAACGAGCTTCGGCTCCCTGCGCCAGTTCACCGCCGACGCGAGCCACGAGCTCAAGACCCCGCTCCAGGTGCTCCGCGCGGGGATCGAGCGAGCGCTCAAACACCAGAGTCTCCCCGCCGAGGCCATCGAGGGACTGGATGAGGCGCTGGGTCAGGTGAGTCAGATGGGTGAGATGGTCGAGAGCCTGCTCACGCTGGCGCGCGCCGACGAGGGCAAGGTCGAGCTCGCCGTGGAGCGCACCGACCTGCAGGCGCTGGTCCAGGAAGTGAGCGAGACCGCGCATATCCTGGCCGAACAGAAGGGGATCAAGATGCTCACCCGCATCACCGGCCCCGACCTCTACCTGGACATGGACAAGGGACGCATCCGGCAGATGCTCATGAACCTCGTGACCAACGCCATCAAGTACACCCCCACCGGGGGCGAGGTGAAGTTCGACCTGGTGGGCCGCGACCACGACGTCGTCTTCGAGGTGCGCGACAGCGGGATCGGGATCTCGCCCGAGGACCTGCCGCGGATCTTCGACCGCTTCTGGCGCGGCGACGTGGCACGCACCCGTACCGGGGAGCGTGCCGGCGCCGGGCTCGGCCTCGCCATCACCAAATGGACGGCGGAGGCCCATGGCGGGCGGATCGAGGCGACCAGCAAACAGGGGCGCGGTTCGAGCTTCGTGGTGACCATCCCGCGCAAGCGCGACGGTGAGGCCCCCGCAGCGGGCTGACCGGAGCCTCGTGGGCCGGCGGTTCCCGGATATCACGGTATTGTAATCATTCTGTAATGCGGTCTGGGGGGTATTGAGACGCGGGGGCACTAGCCTTCACCCATCGCACCGTAACCAGCAGGAGGCGCGGGTGTTCGACAACCTGATCGAATCCAGGCCGAAGAAGAAGAAGACGGGCAATCAGATGCTCGCATCGGTCGTGCTCCACGTGATCATCGTGGGCGCGTTGGTGTGGGTCACGCAGGGCGCCGCCGAGACCGTGAAGCGGATCTTGGAGGATACCACCGCGATCTTCCTCGAGGTCCCCAAGGACACGCCCCCGCCGGTGGATCAGCCGCCGCCGGAAGCGATCGTGAACGCCAATCCGCCACCGCAGGGGTTCCAGACGGTATTGCCGCCGGACGTGATCCCGCAGGAGATCCCGCCGGTGGATCTCAGTCAGCGTTTCAATGCCAAGGACTTCACCGGCAAGGGTGTCGAAGGCGGCATCGCGGCGGGGCTCGTGGGGGGCACCGGGCCGGTGGACAACGCCCAGATCTTCCTCGAGGCCCAGCTCGACGATCCGCCGTCGGTCCTGAGCCCCGGACCGAACCGGTATCCAGAGGTGCTCCGTGCCGCCGGCATCACCGGCCGGGTGACCCTCGAGTTTGTGGTGGACACCACGGGCCACGTGGATCAGGGCACCATCAGGATCATCAATACGGCCCATCCTGGATTCAACAACGCTGCGAAGGAGATGGTATCGAAGACCATCTTCCGTCCCGGCAAGTTGCGCGGCCAGGCCGTTGCCGTGATGGTCCGCCAGGCCGTCAACTTCACGCCCTGAAGGGCGCCATAACGTCCTACTAGAGAGGATCGACCGCAATGAGTCTTGACCTGATGGATATGTGGGTTTCGATGGGCTGGTTCGCCAAGGGCATCGTGGGGCTGCTGTTCCTGATGTCCATCTTCTCCCTGACAGTGGCGTTCCAGAAGGTGATGCTGATCCGGAAGAGCCAGGCCGCCACCCGGAAGTTCGCTCCCGAGTTCTCGCGCGCCATTCAGGAAGGCTCGCTGGAGAACGCCATCCGCCTGGCCGAAAAGAACAAGATCTCGCACGTATCGCGCGTGCTCGGCGAGGCGCTGGCGGAGGTGAAGCCGCTCCTCTCCGACCAGGCCACCGTCACCGTGGCCGACATCAACTCGGCCGAACGCGCGGTGGAGCGTCAGATGCTCATCGTGCTCGCCGACTACAAGCGCGGCCTCGGCGTCCTCGGCACGGTCGGTTCGACGGCGCCGTTCGTCGGCCTCCTCGGGACCACGATGGGCATCGTGAACGCCTTCCAGGGCATGTCGGCCGGCGGCGCCTCGGGCGGCCTGGCGGGCATCTCGGCGGGTATCTCCGAGGCCTTGATCACCACCGCGTTCGGCCTCATCGTCGCGATCCCGGCGGTGTGGTTCTACAACTACTTCACCACCAAGATCGAGAATCTCACCATCGAGATGACCGTGAGCTCCAAGGAGCTCATCGATTACCTCATCAAGAGCGTGGGGAACGAGTTCGGGCGCTCGATCTTCACCAAGGAGTTCCAGGCCCAGAAGGCGGTGAGCGGCAGTGGCCATATCCACGGCTGAAGCATCGCACGCCAAGGTCAACGCGGACATCAACGTCACGCCGATGATCGACGTGATGCTGGTGCTCCTGATCATCTTCATGATCGTGACGCCGCTCCTCGCCGCTGGCTTCCACGCCCAGATGCCGAGCGGGAACCACCTCGACAAGGATGCCGAGAAGGAGGGCGAGGTCGTCCTGGGCATCAACGACGTGGGGGACTACTTCCTCAACGGCCGATCCATCGCCCTGGAGGAGCTCGAGCCCCAGCTCCAGGCGATCTACGCGGCGCGGACCGAGGACAAGGTGCTGTATTTCAAGGCGGACGTGAACGTGAAGTTCGCCAAGATCCAGGAGGCGGTCGAGATCGCCCGTCGTTGCGGGGTCCGCGTCCTGGCGGCCGTGACCGAACAGCGGGGCGGCATGTTGGCCGCCGCCCAGGAGAACTGACATGTCCATGACCGCAGGGAGCAGCGGGGGACTGAACTCCGACATCAACGTCACCCCGATGATCGATGTGCTGCTGGTGCTGCTGATCATCTTCATGATCATCCAGCCGCTCAATCGGCAGACCATCCCGATCCAGGTGCCCCCGCCGCAGACCGCCGACAAGCCGGTGGGACCGCAGGACCAGATCGTGCTCGAGATCCGGGACGACGGGACGTACGCCGTGAACGGGCAACTGGTCCCCAAGGATCAGCTGGACGCCAGTTTCCATTCGATCTACGACTATCGTCCGGTGAAGCTGCTGTTCGTGAAGCCGGGGCTGACCCGCATCTATCAGGACGTCATCGAAGCGATGGACATCGCCCGCGGGGCCGGGGTGCTGGTCATCGGTTTCACCCCCGCCGACCTCGCGGCGGAGGGCAGCTGAACCCCACGTCCATCCGGTACTTCCTCGCAGGGGCGCGACCGTAGCGCCCCTGCGACGTTTCTGGAGGTCGGGTGTAACTTTCGGCCACTTGGCGCGTCACCTAGAGCAACGTGCGCACACCCGTCCTTCCCACCTTCCTGCCGCCTCCGCGTCGCCGCTCGATCAGCGGGCTTTCGGCGTCCGCGGTCCTGCACGTCCTGCTCCTCTTCCTCATCCTCTCCCCCTGGCTCCGGCGGTATCACATCTTCAGCGCCGACGGGTCGGATCTGGCGGGCACCGGGGGTGGAGGCGGAGGCGCACGGTATATTTCGTTGCCAGCGCTCCGGCCCCCGCCGGCAGCCGCGCGGGCCGTGGCCGTCGAGACTCCGGTCGTGAATGCGCCTGTGACCGTTCCGACCGAGCTCCCCCCGCCAACCCCGGCGCCTGACTCGGTGCCCAAGCCGCAGCCCCCGAGCACTGCGGGCGGGACCGGGACCGCAACTGGTCCGGGGCAGCGGGGTGGCGCCGGCGGCGGGCAGGGCACCGGCACCGGCGGTGGCGCCGGCCCGGGGACCGGTGGGGGCGAGCGTGGGACCCCGCCTACCCCTCGCCAGATGCTGTTTCCGCCGCTCGACGGCACCCCCAAGGCACTGCGTGGCAAGAGCGTCATCGTGCGTTTCTTCGTCAACGTCGACGGGCGCGTGGACCGGGTCGAGACGATCCCGGTGATCCAGGATGGGAAGTTCGGGCGCGAGCTCGAGTCGTTGATGAAGTCGTTCCGTTTTCACCCCGCCCGTGATTCCCTCGGCGCCATAGTCGCAGGGATCGCCGTGGGCGAAGTGACCCTCTCCAACCACTGATACGCCCGCTGATGCGCCAACTCTTCAGCCGCAAGCCGATCGGCGACCTGCTGCCGGAGGCCGAGCACACCGGCCTCAAACGGTCGCTCAACAAGTGGCACCTCACAGCTCTGGGCGTGGGCGCCACCATCGGGGCGGGCATCTTTGCCACCACCGGCACCGCCATCGTGGGCGACGCGCTCCGGCCCGGCGCCGGTCCGGCGATCGTACTCTCGTTCCTGGTCACGGCCGTGGCCTGCGGCTTCGCGGCGCTCTGCTACGCCGAGTTCGCCGCGATGGTGCCGATCTCCGGGTCGGCGTACACCTACAGCTATGCCGCCCTGGGTGAGCTGGTGGCGTGGATCATCGGATGGGACCTCATCATCGAGTACGCGGTCGGCAATATCGGCGTCGCCATCGGCTGGGCGGGGCATTTCCGCGAGCTGATGAGCCACCTCGGCGTCTCCATCCCCGCCTGGCTCGGCACCGACTATCGCTCGGCCTTCAACGCCGTGCGGGCGGTGGCGGACGGCGCTTCCGACCCGGGTACCTCCTACCTCGCCTCGGCGGTGGAGCTCGCCCCCCGGATCGCGGGGATCCCGATCATCTTCAACCTCCCCGCGTTCCTGGTGGTGATGGTGATCACGGTGGTGCTGGTGCGGGGCGTGCGCGAGTCGGCCAACGTCAACAACGCGATGGTGATCCTGAAGATCGGGCTCATCCTCTTTTTCATCGCGGTGGGCGTGTTCCTGATCAAGCCCGAGAACTGGACCGCACACAGCCTGGTGCCGGGGGGCAGCGGCTTCGCTCCCAACGGCTGGAAGGGGATCAGCGCCGGAGCGGCGATCATCTTCTTCAGCTACATCGGCTTCGACGCGGTCAGCACCGCCTCCGAGGAGGCCAAGGACCCCGCCAAGGACATGCCGTTCGGCATCATCGCGAGCCTCATCATCTGCACCGTGCTCTATGTGGTGCTCTCGATCGTGATGACCGGGATGGCCCCCTGGACCCAGCTCGGTACCGCCGAGCCGATGATCACCGCGCTGCAGTTCTCGGGGGGCCCCGCAAAGTTGGTCGCGATCTCCCGCTTCGTGATCGCGCTCGGAGCGGTCATCGCGATGGGGAGCGTGCTCCTGGTGTTCCAGATGGGCCAGCCGCGCATCTTCTATTCGATGGCGCGCGACGGCCTGCTCCCGCCCTTCATCGCCAAGATCCACCCCAAATACCGGACCCCCCACGTCGGTACGATCATCACCGGCCTCTTCGTCGGCACCTTCGCCGCGGTGGCCAACATCGCCGAAGTGGTGGACCTGACCAACATCGGGACCTTGTTCGCCTTCATTCTCGTCTCGTTCGGCGTGATCATCCTGCGCATCAAGGAACCGGAACGGCACCGCCCGTTCAGGGTCTGGGGCTCGCCGTGGACGCCGATGATCTCCATCGCCAGCTGCTCCTACCTGATGTATCAGCTGCCGGGGATCACCTGGATCCGGTTCGGGATCTGGCTGGCGGCGGGACTGGTGATCTATTTCCTGTACGGGATCAGGCATTCGAAGCTGCGCAAGCCTACGACGTGAGCGGTAAGCGGTAAGCGGTGAGCGGGCCGACCGAACGGAGCCGTCCCGAGTGCAACGAGGGACCTACTGGAATGATCCGGTAGGTCCCTCACTGCGTTCGGGACGGTTCCTGGTTTGCAGAACCCCCCGCTCACCGCTCACCGCTTACTTCAGCTTCCGCGCCATCCCCAGCGCCCCGATCGCCCCATCGACATCCGCTTCGACCACCGCGATCCCTCGCGTCTCCTTGAGCTTCGCGATGATCGCGGGGCGGAGCAGACCATCGGTCGCCAGGAGGCCGCCGGCAAGGGCCACCGAGTTGGGGCTGCCGCCGCAACGTGGCTGCAGGGCGGTCACCAGGAGGACCAGCTCGCGCACGGCGTAGTCGACGATCCCCTGCGCCACCTGATCGCCGAGCTGCGCCATCTCGATGACACCAGGGGCGAGTGCCGCGACATCGGCAGGGGTGGCGGTCGTGCCCCAGCTCACGAACTGATCGAAATTGTTGGCCTTCGCGGCCGCCATCGCGCGGAGGGTGAGTTTCGTGCTTGGTCCCCTTCCGTCGTGGGCGCGGCTCACCGCCCCCATCGCGGCCTTGCCGATCCCGTATCCCGATCCCTCGTCCCCCATCTGCCAGCCGAAGCCGCCGGTGCGATGCGTCTTCCCCTCGGCATCGCGCCCCAAGGCGATGCTCCCGGTGCCGGCGTTGAGCACGATGCCGGGGCTCTCCGGGAACGCGGCGACCAGCGCGATCTCGATATCCGTGGTCACCTGGACCCGCTCGGCCACCTGCTCGTTCAGCAGGGCGGCGAGGACCTCGTTCCGTTCGGGGTCGCGACCGGCGCCGGCGGCACCCACGACCATCGCCTCGGCGGTGAGTTCACCCGCGGATGCGAGCGCCTTCCGGGACACGTCGGCGATGGTGTTGGCGGAGGTCAGGGCCCGGCCGGGGCGCACGGCCGCACCGGGGCCGTGGGCGCGTCCGAGGATCTCGGTCGCGTTCCCCACCACCGCGGTGGTGCGGGTGCCGCCGACGTTCACGCCCACGAAGATGCCGTTCATCACGCCGTCCGGGAGGGGGTTGGGGTCCGGGGAAAATAGCTCAAGATGATGCCGCTGAGCAGGGCCAGCGCAGTGCCCAGGGGGACGTACCAGGGCCAGGCGAGCCGCCCGACCGGCGCGAGCCAGTCAAGGGACAGCGATTCGGCGAGCACCTTGGCGAAGACCACCACCAGCATGACCGCGGTGGTGGTCGCGATCGCGCCGATCACGTCGCGTCCGGTGGCGCGCGGCCACCGACCGGCCAGGATGTAGGCCCCCAGCAGCCCGCCATACGTCACCGACGCGATCGACAGCGCCAACACCACGATCGGCGTGCCGCTCCGCGAGAAGAAATGGAAAGCGAGCGAGCCGCCGATGAGCGCCAGGCCCCAGAAAATGGTGAATCCGCGGCCGATCTTGAAGAGGTGGTCCTGATCGGACTTGCCGGTCCAGGTGGCGTACAGGTCGTACGTGGTCGACGAGGCCAGGGCGCTGATCGCGGAGCTGTGCGAGCACATCGACGCCGCCAGGATCCCGGCCACGAGGAGACCCGTGAGCCCGACGGGGAAGTGCTGGATCACGAACCGCGGGAAGATCTCGTCCGAGATGACTCCTTCGGGCGCGGCCCCCGCGGTCCAGATGGCCACGCCGACCGCCAGGAAGAGGGTGAACTGAACGAAGACCGCGAATCCCGAACCCACCAGCGCGATCC
Organism: Gemmatimonadales bacterium; assembly: GCA_039917855.1. Lineage (GTDB taxonomy): Bacteria > Gemmatimonadota > Gemmatimonadetes > Gemmatimonadales > GWC2-71-9 > CAMLHU01. Next base: position 26,536 of record JBDSIR010000063.1, read on the forward strand.
GGCCATCCTTGAGCGAGCGGGTGGCCAGAAGGCGCTGCACGATCAGGTGATCGGTGCCGTGGCTCGCCGCCGAGAGGAGCGCCCCGCCGAGGAGGCCCGCCAGGAGGGTGTAAGGCGCGGTGAACGAAAGCTCGGGGCGGATGAGGCGCAGCTTCCCCGCCGCGCTCGCCGCGTCCCAGGCGGCCGACCATCCTCCCGCGAGCTGGACCGCGATGACCAGCGCGGTGACACCGCCCGTGACGTAGACCACGAGCTGGACCACGTCGGTCCACACCACCGCCTTGAGTCCGCCGTGCCAGGTGTAGACGACGGTAACGAGGCCGAGCACCATGATGGTCAGCGGGATATTCCAGCCGGTGAGGAGCGCCATCGGGATCGCACCCGCGAAGACCCGCACCGCGTCGCCCAGGAACCGGGTCACGATGAAGACGGCGGCGGCGAGTCGGCGGGTATGGGGGCCGAAGCGCGACTCGAGCCGCGCGTAGGCGGTCTCCTGGGTGTGCGCGAAATAGCCCGGCAGGAGCCATGCGGCCACCGCGATACGCCCCACGATGTACCCCATCACCACCTGCAGGAAAGTGAGGTCGGTGCGGGCACCGAGCCCGGGGATCGAGACGACCGTGAGCGCCGAGGTCTCGGTGGCGACGATGGAGAGGAGCACCGCGAAGGCGGGGAGGTCGCGGGCACCGAGGAAGTAGTCGCCCGAGCTCTTCTGCGAACGTGCGGCCCAGGCCCCGATACCGAGGGTCAGAGCGACATAGACGACGACGATCGCGAGGTCGAGGCTGTGCAGGGTGGTGTCCCGGGGGAGGATGCTGAAAAGTAAGAGGTGAGGGGTGAGGGGTAAGGGGTGAGGGGGCAGGGAAGCAGGCATCACTGCTGGGAGAGTTTCGGTTTCAACTGGGAGGAACGAAGCAACGGATCAACGAATTGAAATGATGTGGTCGCCTGATCGGGATCGCGACTACACACCACCAAAGTCGTTCTCCGTGCCTTCGTTGCTTCGTCTCTCCCGGTTGAGGCCAAGCCTGTCATCCATTGGGGTGCTGACCAACAAAAAAGGGGCCCCACTTGGGACCCCCTTACCCCATACCCCTCACCCCTCACCGCTCACGCAGTGAAGCTCGTCCCGCACCCGCAGCCGCCGGTGGCATTCGGGTTGGTGAAGCTGAAACCGCTCCCCTGCATCGCGGTGACGTAGTCGATCTGTACCCCGTTGAGGTACTGCATCGAGAAGGCGTCGACGAAGATGCGCACACCGTTGACCTCGAGCACCGCGTCGTCCTCGAGCGCGCGCTCCTCGATGTTGAGGCTGTACTTGAACCCGCTGCAGCCACCTGGGAGCACCGACACCCGGAGACCCGCCGACTCGGACGGGACCTGCTCGGCGTCCATGAACTTGCGCACCTCGGTGACCGCATTGTCGGTCAGGATCACAGCGATCGCACCGGACTGGGTCTCAACACTCATCGGACTGCTCCTTCAGAAGTTCGAGCACGGCCCCTAGGGTGGGTCGTCATGGGCTCATACGCTGCTGGGCACCCGTGCAAACTAGGAAGGAACGGGGTCCGATGTCAATTCCAATGTCCAGTTGTCGGGATTAGGGTGCCCTTTCGAGTCCTTCCACCACCCGATCGGCCACCCCACCGCGCACCGAGAGCTCCCCCCACTTCCCGTTGGTCCGGCTGGGGTGCACCCGGTTGGAGAGCACCACGATCACCAGTTCACGCGTGGGATCGATCCAGATCGAGGTGCCGGTGAATCCGGTGTGGCCGAAGCTTTCCGGCGAGAGCCGCATCCCAGCCGACGAATTCGGCGACGGGGTGTCCCACCCGAGCGCTCGGCTCGACCCGGGGACCACTTCCTGGCGGCGGCGGAATTCGGGGAGAGCGTTCCCGAGGAGGAACTCGCCGAACCGCACCATATCCAGCGCGTCGCTGAAGAGCCCGGCGTGTCCCGACACCCCGTCGAGCCGCGCGGCGTTCTCGTCGTGGACCTCGCCGACGAGCATTCGCCGCCGCCAGGCGGTGTCGAGCTCCGTCGGAGCGATGCGTCCGCGGCGCTCACCCCGCGGGAGATAGCTCGTTGAGGTCAGACCGAGCGGACCGGTGACCCGTGCGGCGAAGAGCTCGTCGATCCGCTGGCCATACAAACCCTCGATGGCCTGCGTAAGAATGATGATGCCGAGGTCGCTGTAGACCATCCGGACGCCGGGGAGGGTGTCGAGCGGGGTCGTGTCGGCCAGCGCCATCGCGGATTCGCGGGAGTCGGCCTGTTGATAAAGGGGGCGCCATGCCGGCATCCCGCTCGAGTGGGTCAGGATGTGGCGGACGGTGACGCGATCCTTGTTGGAGCCCTGGAAGGCAGGAACGTAGCGCTGGAGGGGGGCTTCGAGGTCGAGCGTCCCCTCGCGCACCGCGTACATCGCGAGGGTGGTGAGGGCGGTGACCTTGGTGACCGACGCCATGTCATAGAGCGTCAGCGAGTCGGGGCGGGCGGGGTCTTCTTCGCCCAGTCGGCCGGTGCCGTAGAACCAGCGGCGGCCGTGGGAACTGACGCCGATGACGGCCCCGGGCGCGGCGCCGAGGTTGATGACCGAATCGAGGAAGGCGGCGGCAGACGCGAGCGGGGTGCCGACGGCTTCGTAGGCGTAGTTCGCGACGTGGTGCGTGTTGGGTATTGCGGGTTGGGTGTTCGGGGTACAAGAGCTCGGCACTACACAACACGCAACACTCAATACCCAACACGCGCCCTTCACTGCCGGACCAATCCACTCCCCAGCACGAACTGCGGCGGGATCGAGATGGGGAGCCGGCCGGTGATCGGCGCCGTGCCGGCCAGGGCGCGCGCCACCGCCGCCTCCATCATCACGTTCGGCGTCCACGCCACGAGATAGGTCCCGATCGAGGGCACCTGTTGGACGATGTACGGGGACCCGAGGGAGACGAGGATCGCCGGGCGCATCCTGGCGACGCTGTCGGCGAGGGCGGCCCAGGCGTCGGGGAGGGCGAGAGTGCCGCGCCAGGCCGAGGTGCGCACCGAAGCGACGAAGATGGGGAGACCATTCCGGGCGAGCACGACGCGGGCCGAGTCGTAACTGGCCGGTCCGCTGGTGCCCCAGAGTTTGAAGATCGAGACACCGAGCCCGAGAGCGCGGAGTTCGGCGAAGAGGGTGGTCCCGACCGTGATGGAGTTCTCGTCCCCGTAGGTGATGAGGGTGACCGTCCGGCGGCGGCCCCGGCGCAGCGAATCGAGCGTGCCTCCCGCGTCGCGGGCCAGCACGATGGCTCGGCGCATCAGGTCGGCCGCTTCGGTCTTGAATTCCTGGCGCCCGACCGTCATCGGGATCGCTTCGACGTCGACCGTCCGCTGCTGGAATAACCCGAGCCGCTCCTTGAGGGCGAGGATACGGCGGAGGGAGATGTCGATCCGGGCGTCGGTGAGACGGCCGTCGCGATACCCCTGCTCGAGGGAATCGAGCGCGGCGCGCGGGTCGGCGGGCTGGAGCAGGAGGTCGGCGCCGGCCAGAAGGGCGCGCACCGCGGCGGAGGCGCCGCCGTCGGTCGAGACTCCCCCCATATTGAGCGCGTCGGTGACCACTATGCCGTGGAACTGGAGCGAGTCGCGGAGCACGCCGGTCACGATGCCGGGCGACAGCGAGGCCGCGCGAGTGAACCCGCTGTCGATCCCCGGCATCGCGATGTGGGCCGACATCACCGCGCCCACCCCGACCCGGACGGCGGCACGGAAGGGGACCAGCTCGATCGAATCGAGGCGCAGAAAGCCGTACGGGACGACCGGCAGGCTGATGTGACTGTCGGTGCCGGTGTCGCCGTGGCCGGGGAAGTGCTTGACCGTGGCGAGCATCCCGTGTTCCTGGATGCCCCGCACCGTGGCGCTCACGAGGATGCCCACCCGGGTGGGATCCTCTCCGAACGAGCGGGTATTGATGATGGGATTGGCGGGGTTGTTGTTGACGTCGGCCACCGGGGCGAACGCCATGTGGACCCCGACGGCCCGCCCCTCGAGCGCGGTGACCCGGCCCACTTCGTAGGCGTCCAGTTCCGTTCCCCCCGCGGCAATGCCCATATTGGTGGGGAAGGGAGTGCCCCCATTGAACCGGAAGGCGCTTCCGCCCTCGAGGTCGGCGGCGATGAGGAGGGGGAGGGCGCTCCGGCGCTGCAGGTAGTTCAGCTTCACCGCGATGTCGATGGGCGAGCCGCCCGCGATGATGATCCCGCCGAGTTGCAGCGAATCGATCCAGCCCGCGGCGCGTACCAGGGTGGAATCGTCGAAGGCGGCGTAACTTCCCGGTACCCAGGGCATCACCAGTTGCGCCAGCTTCTGGCGCGGGGTGAGGGCACGGATCAAGGCGTCGAGATCAGGATGGCCGGCCCGGGCATTGACCACCGCGGCTGGAAGCTCCACTCTCGGAAGCTCCGGCAGGACCCCCGGCTCCGGCGCCGGGGAAAGATGCGGCCCCGACGGCGCACAGGCACCGAGCCCGGCGCCTGCACCGGCGAGCGCAAGACCAAGGACCAACGACCAACGACCGCGGAGAGTGAGATGCACGTTCGTTCGGCCTGGATGGTGGTGTTGGGGATTGGTGTGGCCGCCTGCGGCGGCGGCGTGGCACCTGAGGAAGTGGTGCCGGTGCGGCGTGCCGCGCGGGCCACGCGGACCGGGCTCGAGGTCCTGCTGGGCGACAGCGCGGCATTGGTCGCCGGGAAACGGGTCGGCTTGGTGACCAATCAGAGCGGCGTCGATGCCACCGGCGTCAGCGGCGTGGATCGCCTGCGCTCGGCGGGGATCGCACTCGTCGCCCTGTTCAGCCCCGAGCACGGCTTCCGCGGGAACGCCGAAGCGGGGGAGGCGGTGGCCTCCACCGTCGACTCGGCGACCCGCCTTCCAATCTACTCCCTCTACGGTCGGAATCGCGTCCCCGCCGACTCGGTGGTACGGTCGCTCGATGTCCTCCTCGTCGACCTGCAGGATGCGGGGGCGCGCTATTACACCTACCTGGCCACCACCGTCGATGTGATGCGCGCCGCCCAGAGCGCCGGCCGTACGGTGGTCGTGCTCGATCGCCCCAATCCCATCGGAGGGATGGTGCAGGGGAACGTGCTCGATACCGCCTGGCGCACCGACGTGGGCCTCCTCGCCATCCCCATGCGGCATGGGATGACGCTGGGGGAGCTCGCGCGGCTCGCCCGAAGCGACCTGGGGCTGACTACCGATCTTCGCGTGGTGCCCGTGGGGCATTGGAGACGGCGTGAGACCTTCGACCAGACCAAGCTCCCCTTCATTCCGCCGAGTCCGAACCTCCGGACCCTCGAGGCGTTGTTCCACTATCCCGGGACCTGCCTCTTCGAAGGGACGGCGCTGTCGGTCGGGCGGGGGACCGAGGCCGCGTTCGAGCAGATCGGCGCCCCGTGGCTCGACACCGCGGCGGTCCTCCGCCGGATCCGGAAGGCGCGGCTCGCGGGGGTGGAATTCACCAACGTGACCTTCACCCCGCGGCGGCCAGGCGACGGGAAGTTCGCCGATTCCCTCCTGCGGGGTATCCGGCTGCACGTCACCGACCGCCGCCGCTACGACCCGACCGCGACCGCGGTCCATCTCCTGGCGGCGATCCAGGCCGTGCACCCCGACCGGATCGGGTTCCTGGTCCGCTCCTTCGACCGGTTGGCGGGGTCGGACCGGCTCAGGAGCGCGATCCTGGCCGGCACCCTTCCGGCGAAGATCCTGAAGGAGTGGGAATCGGAGCGGACCGCGTTCATGGAGCGGCGGAAGTCGTTCCTCATTTACCCGGAGTAGGGAGGGGGTGGGGTGGCAGGGAGCGCGGCCGCCAGTGTCGGCCGCGCGGACCTGCCACCCCGCCGCCCGCCCGACACGGGCGGTGCGCTTGCGAAGCCGAGGCTCGCACGGGCAACATTGGCGCCCGCGCGACCCCCGGCCCCGCATCACGCCCCACCCACCACGCCACATCCACGAGCACCGGCCCCCGCGAGTCTACCCGTAGGTGCTTCACCTTGGTAGATTTGGCGGCTCTTGGCGTCCCCACGATCGGGGCAGTGCTCCCTCCATTCGGCTGAGGTCTCGCGCGAGTGAAGCTGGTCCCCAAGTGGCTCGAAACTGGCTGGCAAGATCTGACGCACCCGATCTCCCGGGTGCTCATCGGCGCTGGCGTCCGTCCGAACCACCTCACCACCTTCGGGATCCTGCTCATCCTCGCCGCAGCGGTATTCTACGGGTCCGGGCATGTGCGGCTCGGGGGGTGCTTCCTCCTGCTGAGCGGCTGGACCGATATCCTGGATGGGCAGGTGGCCCGTGGGGGCGGGATGGCCACGAAGTTCGGGGCCTTTTACGACTCCACCCTGGACCGGGTAGGGGATGGCCTGACATTCATCGGGATCGGGTCGTTCTTCCTGCTCTACCCGGGCGATATCGCTTGGCGGCAGGGCGTCGTGGTGCTCTGCATGGTTGCGGTGATGGCCTCGCTCCTGGTGTCGTACGCCCGCGCGCGGGCCGAGGGGCTGGGGCTCGACGGAAAGGTCGGCATCGCGCAGCGTGCCGAGCGGGTCCTCGGCCTCGGGCTCCCTTCGATGATCTTCGGGGCCGGGCAGCGGGGGATCATTCTGTCGGCGATCGTGCTGGTCCTGACGCTGCTCGCCCTGATCACCGTGGTGCAGCGTTTTCATTGGGTGTACCAGCAGACCGAGGGCGCCAAGGCGCCTTGACCGCGTCAGGGGCGCCGCGGGCGCCTCGGTGGACCATACGAAAGGATCCGGATCTTGGAACAGCGGAATGTGGCGCGGGCCGTCAAGCCCGCCGCGGGGAAGCTCGGAGTGCTCAGCGTAGGTCTCGGCGCGGTGGCGACCACCTTCATCGCCGGCGTGGAGCTCACGCGCCGAGGCCTGGGCCGTCCGATCGGATCGCTGACCCAGCTGGCCACGATCCGGCTGGGCAAGCGCACCGACAACCGGACGCCGTTCATCAGGGATTTCGTGCCGCTCGCCGCCCTCACGGACATCGAGTTCGGTGCCTGGGATCCGCTGCCGGACAACGCCTACCAATCGGCGCTCCACTGCGGGGTGCTCGACAAGCACGAGCACATCGAGCCGATCGCCGATTTCCTCAAGTCGGTGACGCCGATGCCGGCCGCATTCGACCAGCACTACGTCAAGCGGCTCGAAGGGAAGAATGTCAAGAAGGGCGCGACCAAGCGGGAACTCGCCGAGGCGCTTCGTAAGGACATCCGCGAGTTCAAGGCAACGCGCGGGTGCGACCGTCTGGTCATGATCTGGTGCGCCTCGACCGAGATCTTCATCCAGGCCGGCCCGACCCACGCGACGCTGGCCGCGTTCGAAAAGGCGATGGACGCGAACGACATCTCGATTGCGCCCTCGATGCTCTACGCCTACGCCGCCATCATGGAGGGGATCCCCTTCATCAATGGCGCGCCGAACCTGGCCGCCGACACGCTGGCGCTCGAACAGCTCGCCAACGACAAGCGTGTGCCGATCGGGGGCAAGGACTTCAAGACCGGCCAGACCATGCTCAAGACCGTCCTGGCCCCGATGTTCAAGGCGCGGATGCTGGGCGTGGCCGGGTGGTACAGCACCAACATCCTGGGCAACCGGGACGGCGAGGTGCTCGACGATCCCGAGAGCTTCAAGACCAAGGAAGAGTCCAAGCTCGGCGTGCTGGAGCACATCCTGCAGCCCGAGATGTACGGCGAGCTCTACGGCAAGATGTACCACAAGGTGCGGATCAACTACTACCCGCCGCGTGGGGACAACAAGGAAGGGTGGGACAACATCGACATCTTCGGGTGGCTGGGCTACCCGATGCAGATCAAGGTCGACTTCCTCTGTCGTGACTCGATCCTGGCCGCCCCGCTCTGCCTCGACCTGGTGCTCTTCTTCGACCTGGCCCAGCGCGCCGGGATGAGGGGGATCCAGGAGTGGCTGAGCTTCTACTTCAAGAGCCCGCAGACCGCGCCGGGGCTCTACCCCGAACACGACCTGTTCATCCAGCACACCAAGCTCAAGAACACCCTGCGCTGGATGATGGGTGAAGACCAGGTCACCCACCTCGGCATCGAGTACTACGAAGGAGAGTGACGTGCGGTACTTCCATCGGACCTCCGTGGCTCCCGACGCCGTGCTGCAGGCGGCGACCGCCTTCTTCGGCGCCCGGCTCACGCCGGTGGAAGAGGCGGCCCGTCGCCGTCGCTTCACCGGCACCGTCGGCAAGCTCACGGTGGCCGTCGAGGCCGAAGGCGGGCATTACACCCGGGTCACGGTCGAGACCGACCAGCCCGGCGAGAGCGAGCTCGACAAGCTCGCCAAGCGGTTCCTGACCACCGTCCACGCGCGGGCCGATGCCGCGCACGTGGTCCGTGGTGCATACTGATCATTCGCTGGCTTCCCCTACCCTGATGGACCCCATGGCCCCGTTCGCGTCCGCTCGGCGCGCGCTCCTCAGCGTGCTTGCTGCCCTCGTCCCGGCGCTCCTGCCGGTCCTGCTCCACGCCCAGGAGCCCCACGCCGGCGGTGAAGCGAATCTCCAGCTTCCCGACCTCGGTCAGGTGACCTTCCTCGGCGGCACCAGCGGCCGCACCCTTCTCATGGGCGGGCTCGTGGTCTGCGCCCTCGGCCTCATGTTCGGGCTGTGGATCTACACCAAGCTCAAGAACCTCCCGGTCCACCGGTCGATGCTGGAGGTGTCGGAGCTCATCTACGCCACCTGCCGCACCTACCTCGAGACCCAGGGCCGGTTCCTGATCAAGCTCTGGCTCTTCATCGCCGCGATCATCGCTTTCTACTTCTACGGCCTGCAGGAGATGAGCGTCGGCCGGGTCGCGATCATCCTCGGGTTCAGCCTCGTCGGCATGGCGGGCAGCTACATGGTGGCCTGGTTCGGCATCCGGGTGAACACGTTCGCCAACAGCCGTACCGCCTTTGCAGCGCTCAAAGGCAAGCCGTACCCCTGCTATGACATCCCCCTCAAGGCGGGGATGAGCATCGGCATGCTCCTGATCAGCGTGGAACTCCTGCTGATGCTCGGCATCCTGCTCTTCGTGCCGGGTGAATACGCCGGCTCCTGCTTCATCGGATTCGCCATCGGCGAGTCGCTGGGCGCCGCGGCGCTCCGGATCGCGGGCGGCATCTTCACCAAGATCGCGGACATCGGCGCCGACCTGATGAAGATCGTCTTCAACATCAAGGAGGACGACGCGCGCAATCCTGGCGTCATCGCCGACTGCGTGGGCGATAACGCCGGCGACTCGGTCGGCCCCTCGGCCGACGGATTCGAGACCTACGGGGTGACCGGCGTCGCGCTGATCACCTTCATCCTGCTGGCGGTGAAGGACCCGATCGTCCAGGTGCAGCTCCTGGTCTGGATCTTCGTGATGCGCATCGCGATGGTCATCGCCTCGGGCGTCTCGTACTTCATCAACGAGGCGTGGAGCCGCGCCCAGTACGAGCACGTCGACAAGATGAACTTCGAGGCGCCGCTCACCCGCCTGGTGTGGCTCACCTCGATCATCTCGGTCGCGATCACCTACCTCGTCAGCTGGCAGCTCATCCCCGCCCTCGGCGGCGACCCGACCCTCTGGTGGAAGCTCTCGACCATCATCACCTGCGGTACGCTCGCGGGCGCGGTGATCCCCGAGTTCGTGAAGGTCTTCACCAGCACCGAGAGCCGTCACGTCCGCGAGGTGGTCACCAGCTCGCGCGAGGGCGGCCCGTCGCTCAACATCCTGTCGGGCCTCGTGGCCGGCAACTTCAGCGCCTACTGGCTCGGCCTCACCATCATGTTCCTGATGGGGATCTCCTATCTGGTCAGCGCCCAGATCCCCGCGGTGAACCCCATGGATCCGGCGGCGGGCGGGATGATGCTCGCCCCGGCGGTCTTCGCCTTCGGCCTCGTGGCCTTCGGCTTCCTCGGGATGGGTCCGGTGACCATCGCCGTCGACAGCTACGGCCCGGTGACCGACAACGCCCAGTCGGTGTACGAGCTCAGCACCATCGAGGTCATCCCGGGCATCAAGGCCGAGCTCAAGAAGGATTTCGGCTTTGACGCGCAGTTCGAGACCGCCAAGCACCACCTCGAGGAGAACGACGGGGCCGGCAACACCTTCAAGGCCACCGCCAAGCCGGTGCTCATCGGCACGGCGGTCGTCGGGGCCACCACGATGATCTTCTCGATCATCGTGGCCCTGACCCACGGGCTCACGGTCGACCTCGACAAGCTCTCCCTGATGCATCCCCCCTTCCTGCTCGGCCTCATCGCCGGCGGGTCGGTGATCTACTGGTTCACCGGGGCCAGCACCCAGGCCGTCACCACCGGCGCGTACCGCGCGGTGGAGTTCATCAAGAACAACATCAAGCTCGATGGTACTGCCACCAAGGCGTCGCTGGAGGACAGCAAGGCCGTCGTCGCCATCTGCACCAAGTACGCGCAGAAGGGGATGTGGAACATCTTCCTGGCGGTGTTCTTCTCGACCCTCGCCTTCGCCTTCTACGAGCCGTACTTCTTCATCGGCTACCTGGTCTCCATCGCGCTCTTCGGGCTCTTCCAGGCCATCTTCATGGCCAACGCCGGCGGCGCCTGGGACAACGCCAAGAAGATCGTGGAGGTCGAATTCAAGCAGAAGGGCACCCCGCTCCATGCCGCCACGGTCGTCGGCGACACCGTGGGCGACCCATTCAAGGACACCAGCTCGGTGGCGATGAATCCCGTCATCAAGTTCACCACCCTGTTCGGTCTGCTCGCGGTCGAGTTGGCGGTCTCGCTCACGGCGACCCGCGGCAGCACATTCACCCACATCTTCTCGGCGGGCTTCTTCCTGACCTCGGTCTTCTTCGTCTACCGGTCGTTCTACGGGATGCGGATCGAGAGCAAGTAAGCGGTAAGCGGTAAGCAGTGAGCGGGGGGCTCCGATACAGATCGGGGCCCCTTCGCATCTGTTCCGCTCTCGCCGCCGACCTCACCCCCCGACCCCCTCTCGCTCCCTCACCTCACCCCCCGACCCCCTCTCCCTTGCGGGAGAGGGGGAAAAGCCCCGATGCACTCCCCCTCTCCCGTAAGGGAGAGGGGGCAGGGGGGGTGAGGTTGCAGGGGGAGGGGCCAGGGGAGGGGGCGAAACTTGACTCCGACCCTCCGGGCGGAAATCTTTACCGTCTCTACAGTTACGCCACTTTCTCCCGAGTACGGATGACGCCGACCGCTACCCCCGCCAAGGCCCCCAGGACGCCCCCGGCGGGGCTTTCGCGCGACCAGCTTCTCGAGCTCTACTACTGGATGCGGCTCACCCGCACCCTTGAGGAGCGGCTCGTGGCGCTCTACCGCCAGACCAAGGTGGTCGGCGGCCTCTTCCGCTCCCTCGGCCAGGAGGCCGACGCCTGCGGCAGCGCCTTCGCGCTCGACAAGGCCGCCGGCGATATTCTCTCCCCCCTGATCCGGAACCTCGGCTCGATGCTGGTCCGCGGGGCCACCCCGCTCGAGGTCCTCAAGCAGTACATGGCCAAGGGGGACAGCCCCACCCGCGGCCGCGAGCTCAACATCCATTTCGGTGGTCCCGACCGCGGCTTCATCGGCCAGATCTCCCATCTGGGCGACATGGTGCCGGTGATGGCCGGGGTGACGCTGACCTTCAAGCTGCGGAACGAGAAGCGCGTGGGTCTGGTCTACGTCGGTGACGGCGCCACCAGCACCGGCGCCTTCCACGAGGGGCTCAACTTCGCCGCGGTGCAGGGATGTCCCCTCGTCTGCATCGTCGAGAACAACAAGTACGCCTACTCCACGCCGACCAACCGGATGACCGCCGCCAAGCGCTTCGCCGACAAGGCGATCGGCTATGGCATTCCCGGGGTCGAGGCCGATGGCAATGACGTCCTCGCCGTCTACGAAGTGACCAAGGCGGCGGTGGAGCGCGCTCGGCAGGGTGGGGGACCGACCCTGATCGAGCTCCACACCTTCCGCCGGAAGGGTCACGCCGAGCACGACAACCAGAGCTACGTGAAGCCGGGCGAACTCGAGGAGTGGGCGGCCAAGAACGACCCCCTCGATCGGAACATCAAGACGCTCACGACCGACTACGGCTTCGCCCTCGATCAGCTCACGGCGATCGATGCCAAGGTGGCAGCCGAGGTCGACGCCGCGACCGATGAAGCGGAGAAGAGCCCGCCCCCGGAGGCGCGCGACGCCCTCAATGGGGTCTATGCCGATCCGCCGGTGGTGCCGACCCTCTGGTATCGTGAGGGGATCGACAAGGTGGTGGACAAGCATGAGCGGGCCCAGGGGTGGGGGACCTACAATGGCTGAAGTCACCTATCTCGAGGGGATCCGTCAGGCGATGTTCGAGGAGATGGAGCGCGACCCGAACGTCTTCCTGATGGGGGAGGATATCGGGGCGTACGGCGGCGCCTTCAAGGCCACCGAAGGCCTGCTGGAGAAGTTCGGCGACAAGCGGGTGATCGACACGCCGATCAGCGAGGCGGGGTTCGTCGGTGCGGCGGCGGGAGCGGCGCACATGGGGATGCGGCCGGTGGTCGAGATGCAGTTCATCGACTTCATCTCCTGCGCCTACGACATGCTCACCAATTACATCGCCACGGCGCGTTATCGGGCCTTTCTGCCCTGCCCGATGGTGGTGCGCGGACCGTCGGGGGGCTACGTCCGCGGCGGGCCGTTCCATTCACAGAACCCCGAGGCCGCCTTCCTGCACACGCCGGGGCTCAAGATCGTCTATCCGTCGAGCGCCGCCGACGCGAAGGGGCTGCTCAAGAGCGCCATCCGGGACGAGGACTGCGTACTCTTCTTCGAGCACAAGTATCTCTATCGGCGCATCAAGGAAGAGATGCCGCAGGGAGATCACCTGGTGCCGATCGGGAAGGCCAAGGTGGTCCGGCCCGGCAAGCACCTGTCGATCATCACCTACGCGGCGACCGTCTGGAAGTCGCTCGAGGCGGCGGAGCAGCTGGCCAAGGAGGACGGGATCGAGGTCGAGATCCTCGACCTCAGGACCCTCCTCCCGATGGACGACGAGGCGATCGTCGAGACCGTCAAGAAGACCAACCGGGCCCTCGTAGTGCACGAGGACACCGTGACCGGCGGTATCGCCGGCGAGATCACGGCGCGGATCAACGAGCTCTGTTTCGAGTGGCTCGACGCGCCGGTCCGGCGGGTGGCGGCGCACGATATCCCGCTCCCGTACGCTCCACCGCTCGAAGACTTCGTGCTCCCGCAGACCTCCGACATCGTTCGGGCGGCGCGGTGGCTGGCAGCTTACTGAATGACGCCATCAGCCATCAGCCATCAGCCATCAGCCGATCGTTCCTCGCTGATAGCCGATGGCCGATGGCCGATGGCCTGACTCCGGAACCCGACCATGGCTAAGATCGATGTGCCGATGCCCCAGATGGGCGAATCCATCACCGAGGGCACCCTCTCCAAGTGGCTCAAGAAGATCGGTGAGCCGGTCAAGCGCGACGAGCCGATCTTCGAGATCTCGACCGACAAGGTCGACGCCGAGATCCCGGCGCCGAATGCCGGGGTACTCGTCGAGATCCTGGTGCAGGAAGGCCAGACGGTGGCGGTCAACACCGTCGTCGCGCGGATCGAGACCGACGCGAGCGCTGCGGTAGGACAGGCGTCCGCGCTGGCGAAGGCACCGGCCCCCGCGCCGGCACCAGTGGCTCCGATAAAGGCGGCTGAGGCCCCGAAGGCGGCGGCGCCGGCGCCGATGCCAGCTCCTGTTGCGGCCCCGAGCCCCCAGCCCTTAGCCCCAAGCGCCTCCGGCGCCGCGATGACCGCCGAGGAACGGCTCCGTACGAAATCGACCCCGCTGGTCCGAAAGATGGCGGCGGAACACCACGTCGACATCACCCAGCTCTCCGGTTCCGGAATGGCCGGTCGCGTCACCAAGGCCGACCTCGAGGGGTTCCTGGCCGGGGGCGGCACCACTGCCCCGGCCGTAGGGACAGCTCCCGCGCAGTCCGCAGTCCGCAGTCCGCAGTCCGCGCCCTCGGGGGCGATCGCGCACAACGTCACCGAGCCCTGGGAGGGCGACCGGGTCGAGCCGTGGAGCCGCATCCGCAAGCTCACCGCCGACCACATGATCATGTCGCGCCGGACCTCGGCGCACGTGAACACCTTCTTCGAGATCGACTACACCCGCATCGTCGGGCTCCGCGCCAGGAAGAAGAAGGACTACGCCGAGCGGGGCGTGAACCTGACCTACACCGCCTTCATCGTGAAGGCGGTGGCCGACAACCTCCGGAAGCACCCGGTGCTGAATGCCGCCGTGACCGGAGACGCCACCCTGTATCGGCGAGACATCAACGTCGGGATGGCCGTGGCGCTCGACTGGGGGCTCATCGTCCCCGTCATCAAGCGCGCCGACGAGATGTCGCTCATGGGCCTCGCGCGCGCCATCAACGACCTGGGCGAGCGGGCGCGCACCAAGAAGCTCTCCCCCGATGAAGTGCAGAAGGGCACCTTCACCATCACCAACCCCGGCACCTTCGGCTCGGTCATCGGCACGCCGATCATCAACCAGCCGCAGGTCGCCATCCTCTGCGTCGGCACGATCGAGAAGCAGCCGGCGGTGATCACCCTCCCTGACGGCAGCGACACCATCGGGATCCGTACCAAGGGGATGCTCTCCCTGGCGTTCGATCATCGCGTCGTCGACGGTTCCGACGCCGATCGCTTCATGGCCGACGTCAAGAAGTCACTCCAGGAATTCTCCGAGAGCGCCGTCTGATGCCGCGATGCCCCGGAGCCTGAGTGCCGCGCGGGTCCGGGTCCCCGCCGACCACGAGGCCGAGTGGCTCGCCGTTGTGGCGCAGCTTGCTGCGCTTCTTGCCAAACGCGGTCAGCACCTCTGGGTATTCCACTCGGAAGTGGACCCGGAGCTCTGGCTCGAATTCAGCGAGAGCGGCGCACGCGCCGACCATCGGTCGGTGGCGGAACGCACGGTCGAAGAACTGACCCTCGAAGTCCGGCTCCGCGTCCTCGCCACTTACGAACGTGACGCTTCGGCCCTCTGGGCCGAGGTCCCCTTGCCCAAGGATCGCTAGATGCCCCGCCGCTTCACCGCCGATGGCGCCGAGTGGACCGTGCTGCCCTCCGGGCGCAACACCCAGTACGTGCGCGACGAATTCGGCGTCTGCTTCATCCGAGTCACCGGGACTCGCGAGGAACGGGTCGCCCGCTACTCGCCGGGCGGCGCGCGCGGGCGCGAGGAGTCGTTCGCGGCCCTGAGCGACGCCGAGCTCCGCGACCTCCTCTCGACCTCCCAGCCCGCCTGGACCTCCCCGGAGACGGGGTACCGACGCTGACCGCTACCGTCGACCTGCACGTCCACTCCACGGCGTCCGACGGCACGCTCGCCCCCGCCGCGGTGGTCGATCGCATCAAGGCGGCCGGCCTCGCGGCGTTCGCCCTCACCGATCACGATACGGTGGCCGGTCTCCCCGAGGCGCTCGCCGCCGGGGAACGAGTCGGCGTCCGGGTCATCACCGGCTGCGAGTTCTCCACCGGCGCCCCCTGGGGTGGAGAGATGCACGTCCTTGGGTATTTCCTCCCCGGCGACGATACGGTGGTCGAGGAGTTCCTGATCCTCCGCCGGACCGACAGGACCCTCCGCGCGGAGCGGATGGTGCAGAAGTTGAATGCCCAGGGCGTCGCACTCACGCTCGACGATGTCGCCGCGGTCGCGGGGGGAGGGGCGCTCGGACGCCCCCATGTGGCGCGCGCCCTGGTCGCCAAGGGGCACGTGCCGCACGCTCAGGGGGCGTTCGACCGGTGGCTCGGGCGCGGCCGCTCTGCCTATGTCGACAAGAAGCTCCCCACGTTTCGCGCCGTGGCCGAGCTGGTGCACCGGGCCGGCGGCGTGGTCTCGGCCGCCCATCTCAAGGATCGGGCCTCGCGCGGGATGCTCGAACAGCTCAAGGCGGACGGACTCGATGCGGTCGAGACGCGGCACCCCAGCCACGACCCCGACGTCCGCACTCGGCTCACCGAGTGGGCCATCACCCTCGACCTCGGCCGGAGCGGTGGCTCGGATTGGCACGGCGACAGCGAGGAGATGCGCCACGGGTCGCTGGGCAGCCAGGAGGTACCGATGGAGTGGGTGGCGGAGCTGGAGGCGCGGCGCGGGGGCCAACGAGCCTAGCACCTGGCGCCTGGCGAGGCGGGGAAACGACTATCATCCTACGGGGGGACCCACCACAACCTCTCCAGGCTCCAGGCGCCAGGCGCCCCATGATCGATAGTCCACTCCCCGTTGGTACGCGCGCACCCGACTTCTCCCTCACCGCCTCCGATGGTTCGACGGTGCGGTTGTCGGCCGTGCTGGAACAGGGCGGGGTGGTGCTGGCGTTCTATCCGGGGAACCACACCCAGATGTGCGACCGTCAGCTCCGGGTGATGAAGGAGGAGCTCGATCTCTATTGCGGGGCAGGGATCGTGCCGTTCGGAGTGAATCCCGCGACGGTCGCGGACCACGCCGAGTACGCCGCCAGCCTCGAGCTCCCTTTCCTCCTGCTCTCCGATCCGGGACTCACGGTCGCGCGACGGTGGCAGGCGGTCTCTCCGCTCGGCGACCAGGTGACGCGCACCGTCTACCTGGTGGACCGGAACGGCACCATCCGATTTGCGGCGCGCGGGATGCCCGGCGCCGATATCACACTCGAAGCGCTCGAGGAGGCTTGATGCGGAACCCGTTCGACTTCACGGGGAAGGTGGTCCTCGTCACCGGCGTCGCCCGGACGGGACAGATCGGTCACGGTGTGGCCAAGGCGTTCGGTGAAGCGGGGGCGAAGCTCGTCCTCGCCGACGTGAACGCCGTCGCGGTCGCCGAGCGGGCGCGCGAGTTCACCGCGATGAAGTTCGCGGCCGAGCCCGCCGCCGGCGACCTCACCGATCCCGATGTGGCGGCGCACGCCATCGAGGTGGCGATGAAGAAGTTCGGGCGCCTCGATGCGCTGGTGAATGTCGCGGGCGGTCTTACGACATTCGGCCCCGCCGAGAAGCTCGACCTCAAGGGGTTCGACCGCGAGATCAACATCAACATCAAGACCGCCTTCCTGATGAGCCGGGCCGCCGCGGGCGCGCTCGAGAAGTCGAAAGGCGCGATCGTCAACTTCTCGTCGCTGGCGCTCTTCCGCCCGATGGCGCCGATGGCGGTGTACGCGGCCGCCAAGGCGGGTGTCGGTGCGCTCACCTGGAGCCTCGCCAAGGAGTGGCTCGGCAAGGTGCGCGTCAACGCCGTCGCCCCCACGATGGTGCGGACGCCGGAGAACATGGCGACGGTGACCGATCCCGCCGCCAAGTATGTCGAGCTCGATCAGCTCACCGCCGCGGTGATGTTCCTCGCCAGTGATGCGAGTTCGGCCATCACCGGACACGTCCTTCCTCTCGTCGGGCCCGACCTCTAGGATGGAGCTCCGCGGCAAGGTCGCCCTCGTCACCGGCGCCGCGCGACGGGTGGGCGCCGCGATCGCGCGCGCGCTCGCGGCAGAGGGGATGGACATCGCCGTCCACTACGGAAGCTCGGCCTCGGAGGCGCGCCAGGTGGTCACCGAACTCCGCGCGCTCGGGGTCGGGGCCGAGGGATTCAGTGCCGACCTCACGGATGTCGCGGCCGCCCAGGGGCTCGCGGGACGTGTGGTCGCCCACTTCGGCCGGCTTGACGTGGTCGTCAATTCGGCGGCCAACATGATCGAGGGACAGGTCGACTCGGTGACCCCCGAAGTGTGGGAGGAGGTCTTCGCCTTGAACCTCCGCGCTCCCTTCTTCGTGACCCAGGGTGCGCTCCCTGCGCTTCGCGCGGCCAAGGGGAAGGTCGTGAACATCGCCGACCTGGCCGGCCTCGAGCCGTGGCCGCGCTATGTGGCCCACTGCACCAGCAAGGCGGGTGTCGTGATGCTCACCAAGTCGCTCGCCCGCGCCCTCGCTCCCGACATCACCGTGAATGCGGTGGCGCCCGGAGCGGTGCTCCTCCCCGATGACTGGGATGACGTGGCCCGCAAGCACTTCGCCGAGACCACACCGCTCAAGCGCCTCGGCAGCCCGGAGGACGTGGCACAGGCGGTGGTGTACCTCCTCGAGGCGGACTACGTCACCGGCGAGGTCCTCGTCGTCGACGGCGGCCGCTTGCTTCGTTGACCGAGACAAGCAGCGCCGCAGCGCCCCAGCGCCACACCGCCCTTGGAGACGTCGTCATCATCGGCGGCGGATGCTATGGCTCGTTCTACACCGGGCAGCTCCTCGATGGGAGCGCCCGGGGGCTGCTCACGTTCCGGCGTCTTCTGGTGGTCGACCGCGACCCCTCCTGCCAGGTGGCGCGCGAGAGGGTCGGTGTTCCCGGGGTCGTGCTCGTGACGGCGGAGTGGAGCGACTTTCTCGACGGTTACCTCGCCGGGCTCGAGGTCACGCCGGAGGATGTGATCGTGCCCACCCCGTTCATGCCGCACCTCTTCCGCGAGTGGCTCCTCCGGCAGGCGCGTGGTCGGTGGCCGGGGCGTGAACTCGGCGCGGGCCCGCTTCCGGGTGAGGTCGGCACGCCCTACGAGCGTCCCGGTGGTGACGGCGCTTCCTATCTCTCCTGGGCCGACTGGATCTGCCCTACCCATTGCACCGAACCGGCACTCTGCCCCGCCATCCGGGCACCGCGGACCTGGTCGATGTCCGAGGACCTCACCGCATTTGCCGGTCGATCCGGGACTTCCGGGCCGCTGCTGTTCGAGGTCCGCCACTTGGCGCACGGGGTCGGCGGCTTCACCACCCGCGAGGTCCTGGAGGCCGACCGCCGGCTCGCCGAGATCGGCGACCGCGGCCCCGCCACGGTGGTGGTCTCGACGACCTCCCATTGCCACGCCGCAGCCGGGGTGATCCGCCTCGGCTCCCTGACGGGGTAGGGAACCGGGGGACGTTCTAGTTATTGCGATTAGATTAGATGGCTCGACCAATTGCTAAGGGCTCGGGGCCAAGGGCTTGAACCACCAAGCCCCCAGCCCCAGGCCCTTAGCCCAGAAATCCAGATGGGATTCGAATGACGACCACCACCCACGACACCATCATCATCGGCGGCGGACCGGCCGGCCTCTGCGCCGCGATGTACGCCGGCCGCGGCATGCTCAATGCCGTGCTCCTCGAGCGGGGCATCCCCGGCGGGGAGCTCCTCAACACCGAGAAGATCGAGGACTACCCGGGCTTCGAGAGCATCCTCGGCCGGGATCTCGCCAAGAAGTTCGCCGACCATGCGGTCAAGTTCGGCGCCGAGATCCGCCAGGAGTACGTCGAAGGGGTGGCCAAGGACGCCGACGGGTGGTTCACGGTCGGCACGATGAGCGGCCACACCTATCGCGCCCCGACGGTCATCATCACCGCCGGCGGTACGCCGACCAAGCTCGACGTCCCCGGCGAACTCGAGTACGCCGGGCGCGGGGTATCGTATTGCGCAGTGTGCGACGGCGCCTTCTTCAAGGGCGACACCATCGCGGTCATCGGCGGTGGGGATGCCGCCGTGGAAGAGGCCGACTACCTGACCCGGTACGCGGCCAAGGTGTACCTCGTCCATCGGCGCGACTCGCTCCGGGCCTCGAAGATCCTCCAGGGGCGGCTCTTCGCCAATCCGAAGATCGAGCTGGTCTGGAACAAGAAGGTGCTCGAGATGGCGGGCGAGGCGAGCGGGCTCAAGTCGCTGGCCCTCGAGGACACGGTGACGGGGGCCAAGTCCACGCTCGCCGTCACCGGCGCATTCGTCTTCGTCGGCTTCAAGCCGAACTCCGGTCTCATCAAGGGCCACTTCGATCACGACGCCAGCGGCTACATCATCACCGACGATCGGATGATGACCTCGATCCCGGGGCTCTTCGCGGCCGGCGACCTCCGGGTACAGCTCACCCGCCAGGTCACCACCGCCGTCGGCGACGCCACCACCGCCGCGATCGCCGTGGAGAAGTACCTCACCGAGCTCCGCAGCCAGGGGAAGCTCGAGCCCGTCGGGAGCGCGAGCGGTGCGTGAGCCCTGCGTCGTGGCGGTGCCCAACGGCCGCTACGTCGAGAACTGCTACCTGATCGCCGATCCGGTGGCCGAGCGCTGCGTGGTGGTCGATCCGGGAGAGGACCCCGATCCGATCCTCGCGGCGCTCCGGCATCGGGGTTGGTCGTGCGACGGCATCTGGCTCACTCACGGTCACATGGATCACGTCCTCGGCGTCCCCGCCGTGCGTGAGGCCACCGGAGCCCCGATCCACCTGCACGCCGCCGATCGTTTCCTGTATGACGCGGCCCCACGCTTCGGCCCCATGCCGTGGGAATCGGTGACGCTGCCGGTGCCCGACCACGAGTTGCACGAGGGGGGCACCGTCCGCGTGGGTACGCTCGATTTCAGCGTGCGTCACGTGCCGGGGCACAGTCCCGGAAGCGTCTGCTTCACCGGTCACGGCCTCGCGATCGTGGGAGACGTGCTCTTCGCCGGGAGCGTCGGGCGGACCGACCTTCCCGGGGGCGATCATAAGACGCTGATCGACAGCATCCAGCGGGCGCTCCTGTCGCTCCCCGACTCCACCGTCGTCTGGCCCGGTCACGGCCGGCAGACCACCATCGGCGTCGAGCGGCTCACGAACCCGTTCCTCCGCGGCGTGCGCTCCGCATGAGGGACCCCGCACCGGCTCCGCGGCAGTCCACCGCCCCAGCGCCCCAGCGCCTCAGCGGCCCGCCCTGTCAACGCTGCGGCTTTCCCGTCCCCCCCAGGTCGATGGGGTGCAAGAATCCCTGCGCCAACTGCGGTACGGTCTATCCTCACGGAGACTGCTCCGACTGACCACGCTCGACCTCCGCACCGCCGCGCTCCCGCCGTCCACCCGTCCGGACGCGCTCAGCGTGCTGGATATCACCGAGTACTTCGGTGACACGAGCGGGGGGATCCGCACCTATCTCAACGCCAAATCGACCTGGGTCGCGACCCATCCTGCCGCCCGCCAGGTGCTGGTGGTCCCGGGGCGCCGCGACGCGCTGTTCGAAGCCGAGGGATGTCGCACGTATCAGCTCCGCGGCGCGGCGATCCCGCGCAATCCGCCGTACCGGTTCCTGCTCGCTCCCCGCGTCACCCGCCGCATCTTCGAGCATGAGCGGCCCGACCTGATCGAGGTGGGGAGCCACCTGCTGGTCCCCTGGATCGCCCGCTTCGCCGATCGAAAGCTCCGCGCGCCGCTGGTCTGGTTCTACCACGGGCATCTGCCGCGTCTGGTCGCCCCGGATCGCGCGCCCGGTGCCGCACAGCGCGCCCTCGAAGGGCTCGCCTGGCGTTACGTGCGCCGACTCGCGCGCGGATGTCGCGCCGTCATCGTGGCCTCGCGCTCCCTCGCGGAGGAGCTCACCGCCCACGGCGTCCCTGCGGTGGAGCAGGTGCCCCTCGGCGTCGACCTCGACCATTTCCATCCCCGGCGTCGCCCCGCCACCGGTGAGATCCGGCGTCGCGCGGGCCTCCCCGACGCTCCGCTGGCGCTGTTCGCAGGCCGGTTCGCGCGGGAGAAGCAGCTCGATCTCGTGCTCGACGCCTGGCCCGCGGTCGAACGCCGCACCGGGGCGCGGCTCGTCCTCCTCGGCGACGGACCGCAGGCGGCCGCACTCCACCGCCACCCCTACGCCGACCGGGTGACCTGGCTTCCCTTCGAGCGCGATCGCGAAAGCCTCGCCGAACTCTTCGCCGCCGCCGACGTGTATCTCGCTCCCGGGCCCTACGAGACCTTCGGCCTCTCCGCCCTCGAGGCGATCGCCTCCGGGACGCCGGTGTTGAGCGTCGACCGCGGTGGAGTGGCCGAACGGGTGGCGGCGAGCGGGGCAGGGGCGCTCTACCCGTTCAATGATCAGGCCGGCCTGAGCGCCACCGCGATCTCGCTCTTCCGGAGCGACCTCGGCGCGATCGGTGTCGCCGGACGCCGCTATGCCGAGAAGCACCACGGCTGGGATGCGGTCTTCGCGATGCTGTTCGCGACCTACCGCCGCCTGCTCGACCAGCCGACCTGACCGTGCTCGGCCCCCTCGAGACCCACGCGCTCTGCGCGGTCCTGATCCTCCTCGATCAAGCCGCTCGCGCCCTTCGCATCCGCCTCCTCGGCGGCGCGCTGGGGCATCCCCTCCGTTTTCGCGATGCGTTCGTCACCAACGTCATCGGCGACGCGGCGTGCGCCGTGACCCCGCTCAGGATCGCAGGGGAACCGGCGCGGCTGGCATCGCTGCTCCGCTTCGGTGTCCCCGCCACGGCCAGCTTCGTCGCGATCGCCTTCGAGGTGATCACGATGTGGCCCGTGGTCATCACTTGCGCCCTGGTCCTCGGTATCTGGTCGGCGCCGGAATGGATCCAGCAGACTGCCCCCGTCGTGGCGGCCGGACTCGCGCGGACCTGGGGATGGCTCGCCCTCGCGGCCGTCGTCAGCGCCCTGCTCTGGATCCTGGTCCGGCGCAGGGTGCACATCGCTCCGCGACTCATCCAACGTCCGTGGGGTCGGGTGCGGATCTACTGGCGCCGGATGCCGCGCGGAAAACTCATCGCTTCATCCGCCTTGGGCTTCGTCAATCTCGCCAGTCGGACGGCGATCCTGCCGGTGCTCATGACCCAGCTTCCCGATCCGCCGCCGCTCGGGCCCGCCATCCTCGGCTCCTTCGCGCTGCTCTACAGTCAGCTCGCCCTCCCGACGCCGTCAGGGGCGGGCGTGGTGGATCTCGGACTCTTGGCGGGGGCGGCAGGGAGCGCGGGAGAGCGCGGAGTCGAACTACTCATCTGGTGGCGGTTCTACACCACCTTCGTCGGAGTCGCGCTGGGGGGGTGGTTCGCGGTGCGGGAATTCGGATGGGGTGCGGTGCGGGGGGTGTTCAACTGGCGGATCGGGAGGTCACCAGTGACCAGTGACCAGTGACCGGGCGTGCTGTTGGGATCTCCCTGTGGGGCCCGGTCACAGGTCACCGGTCACCGGTCACTTCGGTCCTGGCCCCATCCCGACCACCAGCACCGTCCGCTCCAGCGCGGCCTCGACGCCATGCGGTTCACCCGCGGGACACCAGGCAATGGCCCCCGGTCCCACTTCGCGGGTCTCGGCGCCGACGGTGATTCTCGCCTTTCCTGACACCACAAGATAGAATTTGTCCGCACCCGCGTGGGCATGGACCTTCTGGGATTGCCCCGGCTCGAGGCAATTGAGTCCGAGGAATATATGTTCCCCCCGCGCGAGGTCGACTTTGGCCATCTTGTCGGAGGCAAAGGTTGCCAGCGCTGCCGGATCGAAGAACTGGGTCATTGGTCGTTGGTCCCTGGTCGTTGGATCGATGCGGGTGTGCACCCCCGCTCACCGCTCACCGCTTACCGTTCACCCTATGTCGACACGCATCGAGAAAGACCCGCTCGGCGAGAAGGCCGTCCCCGCCGAGGCCCTGTACGGGATCCAGACCCTCCGCGCCGCCGAGAACTTCCCCATCTCGGGACTCCGGCCGCTGCCGGCGTTCGTCGATGCGATGATCTGGATCAAGCGTTCCGCCGCGCTCACGCACAAGGAGACGGGACGCCTCGAGCCGAAGCTGGCCGACGCCATCGTCCAGGCCGCCGACGAGATCCTCGCCGGCAAGCACCGCGACCAGTTCATCGTCGATCCGTACCAGGCCGGCGCCGGCACCAGCCACAACATGAACTGTAACGAGGTGCTTGCCAACCGGGCCAACGAGATCCTCGGCACCGCGCGCGGCAGCTACGCGCCCGTGCATCCGAACGATCACGTCAACATGGCCCAGAGCACCAACGACACCATCCCCACTGCGATGCGGTTGGCGACGCTGGCGCTCTATCCCGCCCTGGTCGCCTCGATGGACCGGCTGGCGAAGGCCTTCCTGGCCAAGGGGAAGCAGTTCGACCACGTGATCAAATCGGGGCGCACCCACCTGCAGGACGCCACCCCGATCCGCCTCGGCCAGGAGTTCACGGCCTACGGCCACACCATCGCCCGGCACCGCCGCAAGGTGGATCAGGCCGCCGCGTATCTCCACGAGCTCGGCATCGGCGGCACCGCGGTGGGCACCGGCCTCAACGCCGAAGCGGCATATCCGGCGCTGATGGTGAAACACCTCAAGGCGATCACCAAGCTCGAACTCTCGGTCGGAGAGGACCGGGTGCAGATGATGCAGTCGATGGGAGACATCGCCTCCTTCAGCGGGGCGGTGCGCGGCTACGTCCTCGACCTCTGCAAGATCGCCGACGATCTCCGCCTCCTCGCCTCCGGTCCCCGGACCGGCATCGCCGAGATCGCCCTGCCGGCGGTGCAGCCGGGTTCGAGCATCATGCCGGGCAAGGTGAATCCCTCCATCGTCGAGATGGTGAACCAGGTCTGCTACCAGGCCATCGGCCTCGACACCACCATCGCGATGGCGGCCAAGGCGGGGGAGCTGGAACTCAACGTGATGATGCCGGTCATCACCCACAACGTGGTGCTGATGGTCACCATCCTGACCAATGCCGGCCGGATCTTCGCCGAGCGCGCCGTGGAGGGGATCGAGGCCGACGAGGCGATGTGCGCCCACTGGCTCGAACGGAGCCCCGCGCTGGTCACCGCGTTGGCACCCAAGATCGGCTATGCCGAGTCGGCCAAACTCGCCAAGGAGGCGATCGCGACCGGCCTTACAGTCAGGGAGCTCGTCACCAAGAAGGGGATCCTCAAGGGGAAGGAACTCGACGAGGTCCTCGACCTCCGCGCCATGACCGAACTCGGCATCCCCGGCGGCAAGCCCCTTCCCGGTGGGGGCTGATCGGGTGAAGGGTGAAGGGAGGAGGGTGGAGGGTGGAGGGTGCCGCTGGGAGAGAGTTCTCCCCCGGCAGCACCCTTCACCCACCACCCTCCACCCCAAATAGCGACATCCTTGAATCCCTAAGCCTTAACTCCCATATTACCCCCATGCGCGTAACCACCTGGACCGAGTACTCGCTCATCATCACGCTCCACCTCGCTCGGCGCGGCCGGACCGGGGGTGGCCCGGTGGCGGCCCGTGAGCTGGCCGAGTCGGAACGTCTCCCGGGAGACTACGTGGAGCAGATCCTCCTGCGCCTTCGCCGCGCCGGTCTGGTCGAGAGCGTGAGGGGGGCCAAGGGGGGGTATTTCCTGGCCAAGGACCCCGGCGAGATCTCCGTGCGTGATGTGATGGCGGCCTCCGAGCACCAGACCTTCGAGATGAACTGCGAACTCCACCCGGTCGACGCGGAGCGATGCGATCCGGGGAGTTCCTGCACCATCCGCCCGGTATGGCAGGCGCTGCAGAAGCGGGTCGACGACCTGCTCGAGGGGATCTCCTTGGCCGACCTGATGAAGGAACAAGGCGAGGTACAGGAGCTGGTGACGCTCGCGGCAGCCCGGACCTGACCGACGCCTGATCGACCCACCGCCCGGCCCGCGCCGGGCGGTCTCATTTCCAGGACCGATGACCGAACTCTCTCGCGACGAACTGCTGCGGTACAGCCGTCACCTGGTGCTTCCCGGGCTGGGCCTCGACGGCCAGCGGAAGCTCAAGGAGGCGCGCGTGCTCGTGATCGGCGCCGGCGGGCTCGGCGCACCGGCGGCGCTCTACCTCGCGGCCGCAGGGGTCGGCACGATCGGCTTGGTCGATCCCGATCTTGTCGACCTCACCAACCTTCAGCGCCAGATCATCCACGGCACCGCTGCCGTCGGCACGTCGAAGGTGGAGTCGGCCCGGGCCCGCCTCGCCGATCTGAATCCTCACGTCAATGTGGAGACGATACCGGCGCTCCTGACCAGCGCCAACGCGCGTGAACTCTGCCGTCGGTTCGACGTGATCATCGACGGTTCTGACAATTTCCCCACGCGCTACCTGGTCAACGACGCCTGCGTGATGGAGCACAAGCCGCTGGTCTACGGCAGCATCTTCCGGTTCGACGGCCAGGTCTCCCTCTTCGCGCCGGGCGGTCCCTGTTACCGCTGTCTCTTCGCCGATCCGCCCCCGGCGGGGCTGGTGCCCAACTGCGCCGAGGGTGGCGTGGTGGGTGCCTTGCCTGGGGTGGTCGGAAGCCTGCAGGCGCTCGAGGCGATCAAGCTGATCCTCGGGGCAGGGGAGTCGCTCGCCGGCAGGCTCCTTCTGTTCGACGGCCTCCGGATGACCTTCCGCGAGGTGACGCTCCGGAAGGACCCGGAGTGCCCGGTCTGCGGCGAACATCCGACGGTCACCGCGCTGATCGACTATGAGCGCTTCTGCGGGATGCCGACCGCGCGCGATCGGGCGGCGGCGGAGATCTCGATCCCGGAGTTCGGCGCGGCCCGTTCAGGACCGGACTCCCCGCTGGTGGTCGATGTGCGCGAGGAGTGGGAGTGGGAGATCGGACACCTCGACGGAGCGGTGCACATCCCCCTCGGGGCGCTCCCCGCCCGACTGGGCGAGCTCGACACCCGCCGTGAGATCGTCACCCTCTGTCATCACGGGATGCGTTCGCTCCAGGCGCGCGACCTCCTGCTCGGCGCCGGTTTCGCGCAGGTGCGGAGCCTGGCCGGAGGGATCGACGCCTGGTCGGCGGAGGTGGATGGGACAGTGGCGAGGTACTGATCGGTGAGCGGTGAGCGGTAAGCGGGGGGCTCCGATCTGCTCGGAACCCCCCGCTTACCGCTCACCGCTCACCGCTCACGCAGTCATGCCGAAGGCGGGACTCGAACCCGCACGGGCTTGCGCCCACTGCGCCCTGAACGCAGCGCGTCTACCAATTCCACCACTCCGGCGTGGGGGACAAAATAAGGCGGGGGCGGGGGCGGGCGCAACGCCCGCGTTGATTCGACCTAACGGCAAGTCTATCTTGCGGTTAGCTCACCATGGCACCCCACACCGACGACTCCGACGAGGGGAAGCGCTCCATCGCGCGGAACCCCAAAGCCACCCACGACTACCATATCCTGGAGACGTGGGAGGCGGGGCTCGTGCTGAAGGGGACCGAGGTGAAGTCCCTCCGCGACACCAAGGCGACCCTCGTCGGCGCCTTCGCCCGCATCCAGCGGGGCGAGGTGCTGCTCGAGGGGCTGCACATCACCCCCTACGAGCAGGGGAACCGCTACAACCACATCCCCAACCGCTCCCGCAAGCTCCTCCTCCACAAGCGCGAGATCCAGCGCCTCATCGGGGCGGTCGAACAGAAGGGGCTCACACTCGTGCCGCTCGAGCTCTACTGGAAGGATGGGCGCGCCAAGATCGCGCTCGCGCTCGGTCGCGGGAAGAAGCTCCACGACAAGCGCGAGAGCCTCAAGCAGCGCGATGCCCAGCGCGACATGGCGCGGGTCGAGCGTCACCGGGGACGCCAGTGATCCGCGCCACGGTGTCCGCTTTTCTGTTGGGTGCCGTGGGGGCCGTCGCGCCCGCCGCCCATCCGCCCATCCGCCCATCCGCCCCCACGAGCATCACCATCGCCACCCCGCGCGGCGAGAGTCAGCTCACGGTCGTCACGGTGGACGGTGCACCGATGCTCCTCGCCGGTCCGGTGGCGAGCGCCCTCGGCGGCCGGCTGTCGGTCGCCGACGGCTGGGTCGAACTGGTCATAATCAGCCAGAGCTACCGCTTCCTCCTGGGCGCCCCCTTTCTCGTTCGGGGGCCGGCCGGACAGCTCTTCCCCCTGGCAGCACCCGCCCTCCTCCGCTCCGACTCCGTTCTGCTGCCGCTCGAGTTCGTCGCCTCAGTGCTGCCGCGCTGGCTCGGCGAACGGTACGCGTGGGATGCGGTCGCCGCGCGGTTGGTCGAGCGCGGGCCCCCGCCGGTCGTCCGGGCACCCGCACCCGCGCGGCTCCCCAGCGGTCTCCTCCCCGGGCACCAGGTCGTGGTCGATCCCGGTCACGGCGGACGCGACCCCGGCAACCCGAGCCTCTACTTCCCCCGCGGCATGAAGGAAAAGGACGTGGCGCTCGCGGTCGGCATCCAGCTCAGAGATGAACTTCGCCGGCGCGGTATCGCGGTCCGGATGACGCGCACCACCGACACGCTGATCAACCTTGCGGACCGCGGGCCGCTGTGCTCCACCGAGTGCGACCTTTTCGTGAGCCTGCACGTCAATTCGCTCGCACGCCGCCGCGATTACACCCGGATCCGCGGATACGAGACCTACTTCCTGAGCGAAGCGCGGACCGAGGACGCCGCCGCGACGGCCCGGATGGAGAACGAGTCGATCCGCTACGAGGTGGAGCTACCCGAGACCGGCGGCACCGATCCACTGGGCTTCATGTTCCGAGACCTGATGGTGAATGAGCACCTGCGTGAGTCGGCCCGCGCCGCCGCGTTGATGCAGGACCACCTCGCCGCGGCCCATACCGGTCCCGACCGGGGCGTGCGCCAGGCCCCCTTCGCCGTGCTCCGGACCGCCCGCCGCCCCGCGGTGCTGGTCGAGATGGGATTCAGCACCAATCGCGATGACAGCCGGATCCTGAGCGGAAAGAGCGGACAGCGCGCGCTGGCCAGGGCGATCGCCGACGCGGTCGTGGCCTACCTCCGCGAATACGAACGGAAGACCGGCCAGGCCGCTTTGGGGGGTACCGGTCGATGATCCGCCCCCGCGCTCTCCTCCCCCTGCTGGCCAGCGCGGGCTTCGTCGCGGCGTGCGCCTACTACAACGGGCTCTACAACGCGAACGACCTCGCCCATCGGGCCGAGAAGGCCGAGCGCGACGGCAGGACGCTCGACGCGCAGAGCCTCTGGGGTCAGGTCGCCGTCCGGGCGGAGACCGTCGTCGCGCGCCATCCGCACAGCAAGTGGACCGACGAGGCGCGCTTGCTCCAGGGCAAGGCGCTCGAGCGCACCGGCGACTGTACCGCCGCCATCGGACCGCTCCAGCGTGTCATGCGCGAAAGCGGCGATCCTCACCTCGTCGACGAGGCCGCCTTCCGGCTCTCCTCCTGTCAGCTGAAGCTTGGCGACCTCGAGGCCGCCGGTTACACGGTCGAGCGCTTCCTCCAGAGCCCCGATCCCGCGCGCCGGAACGAGGCCGCCTGGCGCGCCGGGATCGCCTATCGGCGCACCGGCCGCGCGGAGGAAGCAGTGACGGTACTCCGCGCGAGCCGGCATCGGCAGGCCCGCGGTGAACTTGCCGCGGCATTGGCCGACGCCGGGCGCGATGCCGAGGCGATCGCGCTCGCCGATTCGCTGCTTGCCGAACGCGACACGACCGCGCCGTGGGGCGCGGTGTTGAGCGGGATCGGCCAGCACGACGCCGCTGCCGCCAGCGCCCTCCTCGCTCGGGTCCTGACCCGGCTGTCGCCGCTCCAGGATACCGCGGCCGCCTGGCTCACCGCCGATGCCCGTCGCCTCCTCCCCTCAGATGAAGCGCGCGCGCTCGCGCAGCTCGAGGCAGCGTATTCGGCCGCGCCCGCCCGCGCCGTGGGGCTCTACGCTCGCATCATCGGTCTCCGCCACCGGCTCGCGATGGCCGATGACCCGGCCTTCCTCGACTCCATCCCGCTCATACTCGGCGACATCGAGCCGAGCGCCGGCGATGCGATGATCCAGGGACGCCAGCTGGCCGAGGCGGCCCAGAGTGCGAGGCAGCGGCTCGATTCCCTGGTCGTCACCGCCCCCCAGGGTGATATCAAGGGTTTCCTCCTCGGTGAGGCGCTGCGCGATTCGCTCCGCGCCCCCCGACTCGCGGCCTTGGTGTGGCGCCGAGTACTCGCGGAGCGGCCCGAGTCGCCCTACGCGCCCAAGATGCTTCTGGCCATCGCGGCCACGGGCGCCACTCCCGACGATTCGATCACGACGCTGCTCGATGGCCGCTACGCCGGCAGTCCGTATGTGCTGGCGCTCCACGGTCACGACGACCCTGCCTACCGGGCCTTGGAAGATTCCCTGGTGCGCTTCGCCCGGAGCGCGCGGACGCCGGCCCGCACCCCCACCATCCGTCCCCCGGCGCGCGGCGCGCGTCCCACCCCTACGTCGCCCACCCCCGCGACCCCGGTCCAATGATCGCATCCCGAGGACTCGGCGGACGCCGCTTCAAGAATCCGGTCCTGCTGGCCTCCGGCACCGCCGGCTACGGGCTCGAACTCGAAGGAGTGTGCGACCTCGACGCGCTCGGCGGGATCGTCACCAAATGCGTCTCGCTCGCCCCCCGTCACGGCAATCCGGCGCCTCGCGTGGCGGAATTCGCGGGGGGAATGCTGAACTCCGTCGGGCTGGCCAATCCCGGGCTCGAGGCGGTCCGCGACCGCGAACTTCCCGCCCTGCTCGCGCGGGCCGCCGGGAAATTCGAGGTGCTGGTGAACGTCGTCGGCTTCACCCTCGACGAGTATGCCGCGGTCGTCGCCGGCTTGGGCTCCCTGCCTGGGATCGCCGCCTTCGAGTTGAACCTCTCCTGTCCGAACACCGCCCACGGCGGGATCGAATTCGGGGCCGAATCTGAGAGTGTGGCGCGGATCGTGCGGCAATGTGCCGCCGTGACCGATAGACCCCTGCTGGCCAAACTCTCTCCCGTCCTGAGCGATATCGCCGCCATGGCCGCTGTCGCCGTCGAGGCGGGAGCCGCTGGCGTCTCATTGGTGAACACCTTCCCCGGCACCCTGTCCGAAGAGGATGGCGCTCCCCGGCTGGGTGCCGGCCGGGGTGGGGTGAGCGGTCCTCCTCTCCTCCCCCTCGGGGTCCTCGCCGTGCGACAGACGCGTGAGCGACTGCCTCACGCCGTGATCATCGGGCTGGGCGGGATCCGGAGCGCCGCCGATGCCCGCCAATACCTCCGAGCCGGCGCCGACCTCGTGGCGATCGGGACGGCGGGTCTCGCCGATCCCCGCCTGCCGGAGCGGGTCGCGAACGAACTGGAGCATCACCGTGGCTGAGATCATCGCCGCCCTCGACCTTCCGACCCGTGACGATGCGCTCCGCTGGCTCGACCGCGCACCGGGAGTTCGCTGGGTCAAGGTCGGGTCCGTGCTGTTCACGCGGGAGGGCCCCGCGCTGGTCCACGAGCTGGTCGGCCGCGGGCTCAAGATCTTCCTCGACATGAAGTGGCACGACATCCCGAACACCGTTGCCGGTGGGGTCGAAGGCGCACGCGCGCTCGGGGTCGCGATGGCGACCGTGCACACGTTGGGTGGCGCCGAGATGATGCGCGCGGCCGCCGTGGCCGCCGGAAGTGGAGTGGGGATCGTCGGGGTGACGGTCCTGACTTCGTACACGGGGGCGGCGTACTCGGCGGCGGTGGGGCGAGGGAGCGTCGAGACCGGCGAGGAGGTGCGGCGCCTCGCGGCGAGCGCGGCCGAGGCCGGGCTGAAGGGGATCGTCTGTTCGCCGCACGAGATCGACGTGGTCCGCGAGGTGTTGCCATCCGACGCTTGGATCGTCGTGCCGGGGATCCGGCGGCCCGGCGATGTCACGGGAGATCAGGTGCGAGTGGCGGGGCCGGCCGAAGCGGCCCGCGCCGGTGCGACCCACCTGGTCGTCGGGCGTCCACTGCTGCAGGCGTCGGACCCGGCGGCCGCAGTGCGCGAGTTCCAGGAGGCGGCGCGGTGAGAGGTCCGATCGCCCTCCTATTGCTCGGGGCGCTGGTCAGCGCCTCAGCGCCTCAGCGCCTCAGCGCCCAGTCCGATGTCGCGACGGTGGCGGCCACGGCTGCCGCGGCGTGGGCCCAGCACGACTTCCGTTTGCTGGTCGGGGGTGGCCGAGTCGAGGTGCGGATCCCGGGGGTCTCGGCGTCGGGTCCGCTTCCGGGTGACCAAGCGGCGGCGCTGTTGTCGACCTATGTCCGGGACGCGGTGGAGGTCGAGGTCTCCGTGGTGACCGCGATGACCGTGTCGGACATCTCGGGGTATGCCGAGCTCAGGCGTCGGTTCCGGCGGGCGGGGGTGGGAGAGCCGCAGGAGGAGACTCTGTTGCTGGGTTTTACTCGGAGCCGTGGGGTGGATGGGAGCTGGGGACCATGGGGGGTGGGGGTGGTGCAGTTGGCCGGCGGGACCGGTCGTTGACCCCGATTTTTCGAGCTCAACAAGGGGTGTCGGAAGGCCGCCGGACAGACCCCCGGCGGGGCTAACGCCTTGCGTGCCAATGGGCTGCCCGGCTATATTGGCAAGCTCTACTGAACCCGGATTTTTTGGAGGGGTAGCCTGTGAAGGTCCGATCGAGCGTCAAGCCCATCTGTGAACACTGCAAGGTGGTCAAGCGGGCGGGAATCGTGCGCATCATCTGCAAGCGCAATCCCAAGCACAAGCAGCGGCAGGGCTGATCCATGGCGCGTATCGCAGGCGTGGACCTTCCGCGCGAGAAGCGGGTCGAGATCGGCCTGACCTACATCTTCGGCATCGGACGAGTGACGAGCAACAAACTCCTCGCCGAGACCGGGATCTCCCCCGACACCCGGGTCCGTGATCTCTCGGACACCGAAGTCGGTCGTCTCCGCCAGGTCATCGAGCGGTCCTTGAAGGTCGAGGGCGCGCTCCGGACCGAGGTGGCGATGAACATCAAGCGCCTCATGGACATCGGCAGCTACCGGGGATCGCGGCATCGTCGCGGCCTCCCGGTGCGTGGCCAGCGTACGCATACCAACGCCCGGACCAAGAAGGGCCCCCGTCGGGCCATCGCGGGCAAGAAGAAAGTGACCAAGAAGTGACCGCTCCCACAACGCCCGCAACGCCCGCCCCGAAGGCGCCCAGCGCCAAGCGCGCCAAGAAGATGGTCGAGGCCGAAGGTGTGGCCCACATCATGGCCACCTTCAACAACGTGATCATCACGATCACGGACCCGAAGGGCAACACGGTCGCCTGGGGTACCGCAGGCAAGGCGGGCTTCAAGGGCTCCAAGAAGTCCACGCCGTTCGCCGCCACCGTCGCCGCCGAGAACTGCGGCCGCGAGGCGATGAACCTCGGCGTCCGGCGCGTGTCGGTCCGGGTCCAGGGCCCGGGCAGCGGTCGCGAGTCGGCCATCCAGGCGCTGGCCACGGTCGGCCTGCGAGTCCTGTCCATCCGCGACGTCACGCCGATCCCGCACAACGGTTGTCGTCCTCCCAAGAAGCGGCGGGTCTGAGCATGTCGCGTCATACTGGTCCGGTCTGCCGTCTGTGCCGCCGCGAAGGCACCAAGCTGTTCCTCAAGGGCACTCGCTGCCTCACGGACAAGTGCGCCGTGGACAAGCGGGCGTATCCCCCCGGCCAGCACGGCCAGAACATGGGCCGCGGCCGCAAGGTCAGCGAGTACGCCAAGCAGCTGCGTGAGAAGCAGAAGGTCAAGCGGACGTACGGGCTCTCGGAGCGCCAGTTCCGCAACACCTTCACCAAGGTGACCCGTCTGCCGGGCGTGAAGGGTACCAACCTGCTCATCGCGCTCGAGAGCCGGCTCGACAACATCGTGTACCGGATGGGGTTCGCGGCAAGCCGCGCGGCCGCGCGCCAGCTGGTGCGTCACGGACACGTCGAAGTGAACGGCGCCCGGCTCGACATCCCGTCCTACCAGGTGCTGGTGGGTCAGGAGGTGCGGGTGGCCCCGGGCAGCCGTGAAATGACCCCGGTCAAGGCCTCCCTCGAGCATGCGGCGCGCGGTCAGGCGCCGGCGTGGCTCTCGGTGGATGGCGCCAAGGCCGCCGGCCGGATCCTCGAGCGCCCCGCGCGCGAGGCCATCGCCATCAACGCCCAGGAACAGCTCATCGTCGAGCTGTACTCCAAGTGACCATGAGCATCGATCTTACCGGGCTGGTGCGTCCGCACACGGTCGAAATGACCAAGCGGGACGACAACGTGAACGTCGCGGAGTTCCGCCTTCAGCCGCTCGAGCGCGGCTATGGCCATACCCTCGGCAACGCCCTTCGGCGCCTGCTGCTCTCCTCCCTCCGGGGGAGCGCGGTGTGGGCCTTCCGGATGGACGGCGTGGTGCACGAGCACCAGACCGTCGTCGGCGTCCTCGAGGACGTGCACCAGATCGTCCAGCGGCTCAAGACCCTCGTCCTCGTCGTTGATGCCGACATCGATGAGGCCACGCTGACCATCAAGAAGCACGGCGTCGGCCCGGTCTACGCCCGCGATCTCAAGGCCCATCCGAGCGTCAAGGTCGTCAACGGCGACCACCTCCTGTTCACCGTCCAGGAAGACCGTGAGATCTCGGTCGAGCTGCACGTGAACAAGGGCCGGGGCTACGTCGAAAGCGAGATGCACCCGATCGATCGCTCCATGCCGGTCGACCTGATCCGCATCGACGCGATCTACAATCCGGTGCGCCGCGCCAACTTCACCGTGGCCGAGACGCGCGTCGGACAGCGCACCGACTACGATCGCCTGACCGTCCACGTCGAGACCAACGGGACGCTCTCGCCCGAGGACGCGGTGGCCTATGCCGCCGCTCTCGCCCAGGAGCACTTCCGGCACTTCGTCGAGTTCGGCAAGGTGCCGGTGCAGCGCGGTGAGCGTGCCGTGGCCGGTGCCGGCGACGCCGGGCTCCGCGACCGCCTGGCCCGCGTCATCGACGACTTCGGTCTTTCGGTCCGCTCGCTCAACTCGCTCAAGAACAGCAACATCCGCACGCTCGGCGACCTGGTCCAGCTGACCGAGGACGAGCTGCTGAAGGTCAAGAACGTCGGGGAGAAGGCGCTGACCGAGATCGGCGACCTGCTCCGCACCCAGGGCCTCAACTTCGGGATGCGGTTCGAAGAGGCCGATGGCACCGTGCGGATCACCGACGCTGGGACGGCTCCGGCCGCCCGCGCGGCCGCCGAGGCCGGAGAGGACGCCTGAGATGCGCCACAACGCCAAGAATCGCCAGCTGTCGCGGACGTCGGAACACCGGCGCGCGCTGCTCAACAACATGGCGACCAGCCTGTTCGAGCACGGCGGCATCGTCACCACCGAGGCCAAGGCCAAGGAGCTCCGCCCCTTCGCCGAGAAGCTCATCACGCTCGCTCGCCGCGGCGACCTGCACGCCCGCCGTCAGGCCGCGCGCAAGGTGAAGGATCCGGCGGTGCTGCAGCGGCTGTTCGCCGAGATCGGCCCGAAGTTCGCGGCCCGGCCCGGCGGCTATACCCGCATCCTGAAGATCGGCCACCGCCCCGGCGACGGCGCCGATGTGGCCCGGATCGAGCTGGTCGAGGGGTGATGCTCTCGTTCCCCCGTTCGAGGGATGTCAGAAGGGGACCCGCGGGTCCCCTTTTTCACATTCCTGAACGCGAAAGCGGCCGCCAGCTGGAGCAGGCGGCCGCGCGTATCGAAATGTTCGCGGCCGAGTCGGCCACGCTACAATCAGACCGCCTTCTTGACCTTGTTGCTGCGGATGCAGGACGTACACACCCGGGTACGACGAACCCCTTCGGTGGTAGCCACCCGCACGGTCTGC
>JBDSIR010000064.1:0-2761 GCA_039917855.1 Gemmatimonadales bacterium
GTAGCATTATATTATGCACAAGATATTGCATTATCAATATGGATAACAGTGGCCTTATTCATTTATAATTATTGGGTGTTCATATATGTATGGAACATAAATCGAATAGCAGCACTCTTATTAATACCTAACCTTATTCTGTATGGTTACTTAGTATATAGTAGTGTGAACTTCGCTTCAATAAATAATGTTCCTATTTAATCTCTTCCATTAAATGGATGTAATTAGCTATAATGCCTCTTCTTTTATTTATATCATCCTTGTCATCATCATCCTTAACATCCTTGTTATTATTATCTCTTTTACTGGTAGCATGGCAACATGGTACAGTAATCTAATTAAAGGACCTATAAATCTTTGGGGAATTGTATTGGTTTGGGGATTAAGTACTTTATTATCATATATAGGGTTGTTCTTATTTTATAGATTGGGAGAGTGTAGATCTAATAATAAGAATTTAGCGTTGACTGTGTTATTTTTCGTGAATGCTTTGTTAACATTAGGATGGGTGACAATATTCTTTTACGGAGAGAATATTGGTTTATCATTGTGGTTGGTAGGAGTATTATTTATGTATATGTTTTGGGTTTTTATCTATATGTGGTATAATATGCCAACTGCCTCTGTATTCATAGTACCATTATTAATGGTATATTTATATGTATTCTACGCAATGGCACATTTGGCATACTTAAATAATGTACTACTATAAACATGACGAGTATGTCTACGACTCAAACTGTGCATGAGCAATATTGGCCTGCCTTCTATGGTAATATAGAAGAAATAACAAATAAAAATACCAACTACCGCAGAGTCATAGCTACAACCCATACAATGCAACTTGTTGTAATGTCTCTATCTCCCAAACAAGAAATAGGATTAGAAATTCATCCTTATACATCCCAATTTATTAGAGTAGAAAGTGGACTTGGTATTCTTAAAATGAAAGATCATACCTATGCACTAGCAGAAGGTTTCGCCATATTAGTTCCTCCTAACACAGAGCACAATGTTATTAATACATCTTCTAACTTGCCTCTTAGATTGTATACAATCTATTCACCTCCTAATCATCCACTTGGAAAAGTGGATGTAATTAAATCTTAACTCTATAATATCTGTTAACAGATATTATATTAATGATATCCAGCCGTCCAAGAAATCTCACTCTTCACGCTACTTAATGATACTCGTCCTGTTACATCTTGTGGTTCATTCTTGATATAACTATTATATGCTTGAGCTTGTGCTACTTTACTCATAATCTTTTGTACATTTTGTAGTCTTTGTTCAACAGGGACAATTGGTAATTTAATCTCTTCTTGTTTCACCTCTACTTGTTTCACCTCTACTTGTTTGATAGGTGTTATCTTTGTAGGAGCAAGTGTGGGAAGACCAATATCATAATCACCAAACATGAACTCGCCTGTATTATCATCTTCATCTTCAACTACTGTAGTACCAAGTTCTTCTATTGACATTGTCAAATAACCTACAAAGAATTTCTTTGTATTATCTGCTGCCCTACGGCAATCCCAATAAATCTTTCCAGCCATTATATACATATAAGGATGTTCTTTGTCATGAGGATCTTGTCTCTGGCAAATTGGGCAATGAGATGCAGCTGAACGTTTAAGTAAGATAAGATGGCCCCTAATTTCCTTGAGTGTAAAAGGTGATACTTGTAATTTTCTTACATGTGGTCGTTCTTTATAGAAAGCGTCAGCGAATTGCTTCATCTTATCTCTTAACATTAACAAACATTGATCAATGACGGGAAGTTCTAGATCAGGCATATCTCCAAGCTGATTTTGTGTAAAGGTAGTTAGTGGAACCAGAGATGGTAGGAAGGAGCATCCAGAAGTAAAGCTAATGAGGGATTCGTAAATAATGGTGTATTTCTTCATCATTTCATCTGTAGTATCTTCGTTGTATATATGATTGTAAGGACGACCTTTGTACCAAAATTGCTCATAGAATACCTTAGGTCTTCCACTATTCCATTTCTGACATCCAACAATACGAAACTGCTGCCTAGGCGAATAAACTCCTCTGTCCACGAAGTTCTGATTTCGATATTTCCCTTGTGTATAAGAATGAACCTTAGTAATGACAGCATCATAGAAAGCTTTTGCTTCCTTATTTCCGTCATGACATCTGTTAGTTAATACAACATGATAACTGCGTTTGTTGTCTCCATGACTGCTATATAGTAGAAGATCTTTCTCTAAATTAAGGGTTACTCCTTGTTCCTGCAATACTTCACAACATCCCTCAATTACAGCTTCTCTTAAGGTTTCTGCTACTGTATCAATGTTATCTCTTGGAAAAGCAGCTTCGAAGCTAGTTCGGTCAATATCAATATCGAAATGAGGTTTCTGAGGAAGTTCTCCAAATGCTACTTCATAAAATGCTCTTTGTGCTTTGTCAAATTTCTGCATGTATTGATAGAATTCCACATATGAATCGAAAAAAGCATAAATACGTCCAGGCTCTCCTTCCTTTGTACGAAATGGTTTATCAAACCCTGGAATCTTATCTGGAGTAAAACAAACAACCATATGTTCTGCTATTTGGTTAAGGGTATAATCATCCATAAGAGACAACGATCTACGATATGCATCTTTTGATCTGACTAACAGGAAATACCACCGTTTCCCATGAATAACCAGCGGCCCTCTTTTCTGTTGCAAAAATACTGGTTCAAATACCTTCTTTCGCGGAACTCTTTCTCTGTCTTGTCTCAACTGTTCCTCCG
>JBDSIR010000065.1:0-2872 GCA_039917855.1 Gemmatimonadales bacterium
TAGATGCCGGCGCGGCGGATCACGTCCGCAAGCTGGACGAAGCCGGGTACCGTGTGTCCCGGCATGTCGATGCCCGGGAGCACCAGCGAGAGCGAGACCAGCATCTCGTCGGGGTCGCGCTGGAGGATCTCGGTCACCATGGTGCGGTAGAAGTTGAAGTGCCGCGCCTCCTCGCTGGCCACATTGGCGAGCGCATCGCCCAGCACCGGGTCATACTCGCCGCACAGTTTGCCGGTGTTGCCGTGGCTCACCTGGGTCGCCCGTTCCTGGACGGTCGTATAGGCGAAGACCCGATAGGGATCCTTGTCCCACGCCGGCTGGAACCCCGCCTTCAGGTAGGCGAACTGCATCACCTCGAGGGTGCGGCGGTCGAGGATCCGGGTGCTCTTGCAATAGTCGGTGAGGACCGTGCCGTGCCGGTCCTCTTCCGCGGTCCAGAGATTGTTCCAGTTGGTCCAATGACTCGCGTCGCCGAGGTAGACGGCGAGGAGACGGTGGAAGTGGGGGAGCCCCTCTTCCGTCAGCAGGTTCAGGGCGAGAGCCGCCCGGATCGAGTCGGGCATCGTCTGCGCCCGGGCTTCGAGCCCCTTCCGGTGCGCCTCCTGGTCTTCCCCCGGCTTGGCGTCGAGCAGGTCGGCCGGGAACCAAAGCGGGCGCTTGGCCTCGTGGGCGGCGATCAACTCCGCGACCTTGGCTTCGAGGTCCCGGAGGACCTCGACTTTGGTCAGCAGGCGGCGGGCGGAATCGGTAAGGGACATGCCCAAATCTGGGCGTGCGGCCTCCCCCGGGGAAGGGTCAGCTGGTCGGGGGGGTAAGGACCTTTTCCATCAGGACCCAGGCGTCGCCGCCGACGTACCGAGGCCGACAGACCAC
The DNA here is from genome assembly GCA_039917855.1 of Gemmatimonadales bacterium. Taxonomy (GTDB): domain Bacteria; phylum Gemmatimonadota; class Gemmatimonadetes; order Gemmatimonadales; family GWC2-71-9; genus CAMLHU01. Next base: position 874 of record JBDSIR010000065.1, read on the forward strand.
TTCGCGCCACCCCAGGTCCTCATAGATCGCCGCCGATTCGAGGTCGTTGGTCCAGAACTCAAGCAGGTGCGCGCCCGCCGCGGCCGCCCGGCCCTCGAAGCTCTCCAGGAGCCGGATGCCGTAGCCCAGGTCCTCCTCCTGCTCGACCACCGCGAACTCGAGCAGATGGGCGACGCCACCGCGCAGGTAATAGCGGACCCCGCCGACCCAGTCGCCCACTTCGTTGGTGAGCACCAGGAGGTGGTCGTCGTAGCGGAGATTCGAGCCGGCCGCAGCATCCTGCCGCTCGACCAGGTCTCCGAACCAGTTGGCGAACTCTTCGCCGCGGTCCATCTCGCGGATGATCAATTCTGACATTGCGGATCCCATCAGCAGGCGGACCAGCGGGCAGGGGGGCCACCCGGGGCCTGACCGACCCCCCGATGAACCGCAATCCTGGTGCCACCAACCACCAACGGTCCAAGTGATTCTCCAGCAATGACTTGCGTGGTGTGTAACGGATGGCCTTACGCCCCTCTCAAGGCGGGGTGCAAGGCGGGTGGCAGGTCGCGTCAGGTCGTTCGGCAGCGGCGCTTGGTCGGGACCACGTTGCCACAATTGATCGACTCGGCCATCCCGGAGGCGATCGTACCGCAGGCGGTGCTCTGAGCGGAGCGTTCGGCCTCGATCTCGTTGGCACCGCGCGCGGTGGCGCAGTTCTCCCGGCCATTGAAGCTGACGCAGATCTCGCACTCCGCCTTCTGGGCCGAGAGGGTGGAGTAGAGCAGGAGGGCCGCGAAGGCGAGGAGGGCGGCGATGGTGAGGAGGGTGGAGCGTCTCATAGTGGGCAGGTGGGCAAGTGGGCGAGTGGGCCGGCGGGCCGGTATCGGGGTCAGGTCTCCCTCCTTATAGTACAATGCCGGATCGACTACCGCTAAATCGGAAGGGGCGGCCGCTCGGCCGCCCCCTCTCGCTACTCTCTTCTCGCAACTCTCCACTCACCTCACCCTCCGGCCATCAGCGCGCCGCCCACCGGCACCAGCGCGCCGATCAACCAGATCACGACCCCGGCGATGATCGCCTTCTGGGTATCGATCCCTCCCGTCACCTTGAGGCCGAGCGCGATCAGGACCGTGGTCCAGATCGTGAAGACGTCGAGTCGAGTGGCGAAGGCCAGCAGCGCGGGTGAAGTGGTGGCTGGATCCAGAGCGATCGCCGGGCCGAGGGTCAGGTGGCTCGCGGTGGTGAGCATGGTTTCCGGGAGGACCAGCACCAGGACGATCGAAGCGACCGCGCCGAGGATCTTCGGGAAAAAGGCGTAGGCCGCGATCATGAATGCCTGCCCCATCTGCGTCTTGGCGCCGACGATCTTGCCGCTGACCCAAGTCATGAGTCCCACGAGCAGCACGACGATGCCAGCGGCCACCGGGATGATGTACTTGACGAACCCCGCCCCGGGGCCGCCGCTCCGCATCTGTTCAACGACGTTGGCCGGCAGGTCGGGATGTGAGGCGATGTACTTCTCGACGCCCCGCATCTGGTCGGCGCGGTAGACGTCCTCCAGGAGACTCCAGCCGCCGAGCACCAGGACCGCGATCATCACGACAAAGACGATCCACGGAACGAAGAAGGCGGGGTCGTCCTTCCGCCGCTCGAAGACCGCGGAGGGCGTGATGAAGATGTCGAGGAAATCTTCCCAGAGCGGCGTGGTCGCGGGGGCGGGGGGCGGAGTGACGGTCATTGGATCAGGTGTCTCCGACATGGGGGAGAGGGTTGGTCTGCTCCTGCACCCAGGAAAGGTACGCTGGATCTGCCTGGTCCGCGATCACGGCGATGATCTCGGGTACCTCATACGGGTGGACCACCTTTATCCGCGCCATCAGCGCCTCCCGGCCCGCAGCCGGTGCTTTACAGTGACAGTACCACTCCTTCGCCAGCTCGATGGCGCCCTCCCATCTATAGGTACTCTCGATCGGCCCGATCACCTGAACGCACGCCGCCAGGCGGTCTTCGACGAGCT